>DASTGW010000468.1:0-16088 GCA_035718705.1 Terriglobales bacterium
GTTCTGCACGTTGACGCTCATCTCGTGCATGGTGCTGGTGACCTCATCGATGGACGAGGAAGCTTGTACGCTCAGCTTGGCTGATTCTTCGGAAGCGCTGGCAACTTGATTGGATCCACTGGAAACCTGAGAAGCGCTGTCTCGCACCGCGCTAACCAACTGGCGGAGGCCGTCTGTCATGCGACTGAAGGCGTTGGCCAAGGTGTCGCGAGAGGAGCGCGGTTGCACCTGAACGCTCAGGTCGCCACGGGCCATGGCTTCCGACACCGCGGACATTTCTTTGAGGTAAGCCACCATGTTGCTGAATGATTTGGCCAGCTGACCGATCTCGTCGGTTGCGGTGGCATCGATCTGATGATCAAGGTCGCCGGTTTCGCCGATTTCGCGGGCGACTACCATTAGCTTGTCGAGCGGATCGAGGATGGACTTGGTCATCTTGAAGCTGATGAAGATTCCGGCTCCGATGGCGAGCAGTCCGCCGAAGATCGTGATCCCCATCGTTACATTGCTGGCGGAGTTGTCGGCCTTGCGCTGGTCTGTCAGTTCTTGCTGGATGAGGCGTTCCAGATCATCGAGATGGGAGGTAGATTTCGTGGTCCAGGCGGCAGGATCGAGTTGCAGATACTGGATCTGAAGCTCGCTGACGGTGGCGTTGCCATTATCGACCTGCTTGCGCTTGTCGCTCAGTGGACGAGCGAAGTTGTTCTCCCATTCGCGCTCGGTGTCGGAAAGCTTCTGCAGGGCGTTCTTCTGCTGCTCGTTTTCCGTCTTCGCCGCTAGCTTAGCGATGGAATCCTGCAGCTTCGAAATGCCGTCCGTGAGGCTGTTCACATCTCCCGTCGAGCCGCTGAGCAGATAGTTGCTCAGGAATTGTCGGTTCTGCATCATCTGGAAACGGATGCTTTCGCTCGACTGTGCCACTTCGAAGGCGTGCTGAGTGGCGTTCCGCGCCGAATGCTCACGCTCGACTGCAAGCAAGCTGACGATACAGAGCACGGCGACGGTGCCGATCATTCCGCCGAAGTACAACCAAAGCTTTCTTTTAATGCTCATGACAATCCCTACCCGACCGGAGAGCCCGCCGATCTCTTACTGGTTATTGTTGAAATGAAATTCCACAGTCGTGGTGGTCTCTTCCGAAGCCGGCTCATAGCGCCACTTCTTGACGGCGTCCACGGCCGGTTCCACCAGGACCGGGTGGCCGCCGATCACCTTTGTGCTCTTCACAACCCCATTGGGCCCGATAACCACTTCAACCTTTACTGTGCCGGTCAGGTTCATACGGCGAGCCAGTTCGGGGTACATCGGGGACACCTTGCTTTTAATCTTTCGTCCGCCATCGTCTTCCGCCGAGGCAGCCCGGACTCCCAGTAACAAGCCAGCTACTAACACCAGCATGAAGACCGACGTCCAGCGTTTCACTTTCGTAACAAACACTTTGGCCTCCCAATACGCGGTTCTCCCGCGTGCTTATCATGTGCAAGGCCGTTGCCATGACCGTTTGCTCGTTAGGAAAACCCTAAGTTATTGATTTGCTTAGAGAATGCTGTAATCTTCAGTAACTTTGGTTGACGAAAAATGTCTCAAACGCTGGCGATGGGCGCCTTAGTCAATCTCAGGGTGAGAAACCTGAGAACGTGAGACATTGTTACTGCCTCGGCAACTTACGTAGCAAATGACCTTGACTCAATTTGAGATTCCAGAGTACCTTGCGATTTCCCGCACATGAAGTCTTAACGTGCAAGTTTGACCAGCCGATGAGCGAACAATCGCCAAAATACGCCCGCATGCCCGGTGATCGGGCATTGGAACTCCAGCAACTCCTCGAGATTACTTCCGAGCTGGCGACGATGTCGGATCTCGATGAGTGCTTCCAGAAGTTCGTAGTGCGAGCCGCTGAGTTCACCGGCTTCAAGCGATCATTTATCGCTTTGGCGGAACGTGGACGCTGCCAGGTGAAGTGGCTCTCGGAAAATGGCACCGCCAAGGCAATTCGCTTTCAGTTGTCGGAAGTCCTGTCGAACCGCCTCCTCGGGACCGGTGACCCTGTTGTCACCGATGAATTTTCTCAGTTAGTGGAAACCGATCCCGAGACCGAAGCGCGATTTGATATCCAGCAGTTCCTTGCGGTTCCGCTGCTCGGCTCCGATCGCAACGCTTTAGGAGTACTGGCCGTTCTTGATTCCGAATACGGCGAATCGATCACTGACGAGAACATCCGGAAGGCGAAGGTGCTGGCGGCAGAAGCGGCCGTGGTTCTGGAGTCGGCGCAGAACCTGCATCTGGCGAAAGAGAACCGCGAGCGGTCCGAGAACCTGATGAATCTGGCGCTGGAGCTGAACTCATCGCTCCGGCTGCCGCAGTTTGTCCGCAGTTTCACGCAGCGGGCTTCGGAAATGCTCGGCGCACGGGCCGGGGTGCTGGCGCTCGCACAACGATCGACCCTTGAGACGGTCATCGTTCACGACCCGGAAAACGTTCCCGACAAAGGCCTATTAAGAAGGTTGAATCTCAGCCTCACCGAGCTGGCCAGCAAGCATACGGAAGCCATCGCTTCCGGCACGGCTGAATCGCTAATTGGTGAAGCCGTCGCGACGGCCTTGGGCTGGAAGACGCTGACGGTCGCCCGCCTGCGCAGCGGAGACGGCGAACTCATCGGCGTGCTTTGCCTGGTGGACCGCGCAGAAGAACTCGGCGACATCGACCGCAACCTTCTTCATGCGCTGGCGGCCCACGCTTCGGTGGCGCTTGAGAACGCGCGCCTATTCACGCGCATGGACCAGGCCAACCGGCATTGGGTCGAGATCTTCGACTCGATCACCGACTTCATCGTCGTCCACGACGAAGCCAATCGCGTTCTTCGCGTGAACCGCACCCTGGCCGACTTCATCGGCGTGCGGCCTTCGGAGCTGATTGGCGTCAGCATGCGGGCCATGGTCGCCATGGCGAGCAACAATTCCGCGCAGCCGTGTCCGTTCTGTCGCGTGGGCCTGGATGGTGCCGACGAATACATTCATCCTGTCCTCGAGCGCACGTACCTGGTTTCGACTTCGCGGATTCAAGGCGCGATGAATGAGGCTTTCCAGACGATTCACGTTCTGAAAGACATCACCGATCGTCGTGAGGCAGAGCGTCGTTATCGCGAGCTGTTCGACACCATCCAGGAAGGCTTGTTCTTCTCGACGCCCGACGGACGATTCATTGAAGTGAATGACGCCCTGGTCCGCATGCTTGGCTACGATAGCCGCGAGCAATTGCTCCAAGTCGATATTCCGCGAGCTCTCTACGTCGATTCCAATCAGCGGGAGAATTTCCGATTGGCGATCGAAAACGAGGGCATGCTGCGCAACTATGAAGAGGCGTTGCGCAAACGTGATGGTTCGGTCATTCACACGTTGCAAAATGCGTTTGCCGTCAGGGATTCACAGGGACGCATCATTCAATATCGTGGACTTCTGCTCGATATCACGGAGCAGAAGAACTACCAGGCGGAGCTGCAGCGCCAACGCGACTTCAATAACAAGATCCTGAACAACACGCAGAGCATGATCCTCGTTGCCGATACAGCGGGTCTGATCAGCTATGCCAACCGACGCTGTTACGAAGCCGGCGGATTCACGCAGGAAGAGTTGCTGGGCCGTAAACTCACCGAGTTAGTGGCTCCGGGGCGTCGCGATCTTCTTGATGAAGCCCTGCACACGACGATAGCGGGTCACCAGGTCGACAATCTCGAAGTCCCCATCCTGCTGGGTCGGGGTCGCGTGGGCCAGTTTGCGATCAATTTGAGCCCCATGCGCGACGAGTCGGGGCAGGTCGCTTCGATCGTTGTGGTGATGACCGACATTACGGATGCCGCAATGCTCCAGGCCAAGCTCATGCACACGGAGAAGATGGCGGCCGTAGGACAATTGGTTTCCGGTGTGGCGCATGAGGTGAATAACCCGCTCACGGCGATCCTTGGTTTTGCCGATCTTCTGATAGATCACCCAGATGTCCCCGAGTTCGCCAAGAGCGACTTGCGCGTGATTCTGGAGGAGGCGCAGCGAACGAAACAGA
This sequence comes from Terriglobales bacterium, assembly GCA_035718705.1. GTDB lineage: Bacteria > Acidobacteriota > Terriglobia > Terriglobales > Acidobacteriaceae > DATMXP01. The sequence goes on from DASTGW010000468.1 coordinate 4,057, forward strand.
TTGTGCAGAACCTGCTCAGCTTTGCGCGCCAGATGCCGCCCCAGCGCAAGCCCGTGCAGATCAACGGAATCCTGCGCCAGACGCTCGCTTTGCGTGCCTACGATTTTGCCAATCATGGGGTGAAGATCATCGAGCGATTCTCACCCAACGTGCGCGAAGTGGTGGGCGATTCGCACCAGTTGCAGCAAGTGTTCCTGAACATCCTGAACAATGCCTACGATGCGGTGCGTGAATCGGCCAGCCCGGGACAGATTGTGATTGAAACGTCAGAAAAAGACGGCATGGCCGAGATCATTTTCCGCGACAACGGCCCCGGCATTCTTTATCCAGAGCGCATTTTCGATCCTTTCTTCACCACCAAGGAAGTAGGCAAGGGAACAGGCCTTGGCCTGAGCATCTGTTACGGGATTATTCGCGAACATGCCGGCGAAATCTCGTGCCGGAATAACGGAGATGCTCCGGGCGCCATGTTCATCGTGAGATTGCCGTTTGCCGCGGACGAAGCCATCGCTGCCTATGCAGCGGGAGTCACAGCATGAGTAGCACTGCGATCGACAATCTTCCGGTTCTGATTATTGAAGACGAGCCTTCGGTAATGTCGTTCGTGAAGACCGCTCTTGAACGTGCGGGCTACGAGGTCATCACCGCCAATTCTGGTGCGGAAGCTCTGCCGTTGCTCGCAGAGGCCGATTTCAAAGGTGTGGTCAGCGACATGCGCACGCCGGGCGGCGTTGACGGCGCTGATGTCCATGCCTGGCTGGCCAAGAACCGGCCCAACCTGGTCTCGCGATTGATTTTTATTACCGGCGATATCGTGAACGAAGAAACGGCTAAGACGCTGGCCAAGACCGGCGCTCCCTGCGTGGAAAAGCCGTTTCGCATTCAACAGCTAATGGAAGTTGTCAGAAAGGTTATGGGGAGTCCGCAATGACGGACGATTTTAAGGTTCGCTTTCTTATCGTGGACGACGAGCAGAGTATCCGTCGTCTTTGTATGACCATCGGTGCATCGATCGGTTTCGAGGTTGCTGAAGCTGAGAGTGCCGAAGCGGCGCTCGCCTATCTGGAAACCGATTCGCCGGACATCGTGCTCGTCGATCGCATGCTGCCGAACATGACGGGCGATGAGTTTTTGCGCCAGGCTAAGCAAATGCTGCCTCGTACCGAATTCGCTATGATCACCGGTCATGGCTCCATCGAATCCGCCGTCGAAGCCATGCGCCTGGGCGCCTACGACTACATCACCAAGCCTTTCGGTGCCGGACAGCTCAAGCTGCTACTCCAGCGCATGAAGGAAAAAGTCCGTCTAGTCGCTGAGAACGAGTACCTGCGAGCGGTAGTCTCCAACGAGATGGAGCTGAACGTCATTGACGGTTCATCGTCGAAGATCCAGGACATCTTGCGGATGATCTCGCGCCTGAAGGACACGCGTACTCCGGTCCTCATCATGGGTGAAAGCGGTACCGGAAAAGAGCTGGTGGCGCGCGCGATTCACTTCCGTGGATCGCTGGCGAAGCGTCCGTTCGTAGCAGTGGATTGCGGATCGCTGGTGCCAACGCTCATTGAAAGTGAGCTTTTCGGCTACGAGAAGGGTGCTTTCACCGGAGCGATCAAGGCGAAGCAGGGCCTCTTCGCGGCGGCCAATGGCGGAACCATCTTCCTCGACGAGATCGGTGAACTGCCGCTCGAAATGCAGGCCAAGCTGCTGCGCGTGCTGCAAGAAAAAGAAATCCGTCCGGTCGGATCGAACGACAAGATCAAGATCGACGTGCGCGTGATTGCTGCTACGAACCGCGATCTCGAAGCGTGCTACAAGGCTGGAACGTTTCGCAAAGACCTGTATTTCCGCCTGAACGTTGTGAGCATGCAAATTCCGTCGTTGCGCGAGCGCAAGTCCGACGTTCCGGCGCTGGTACAGGCCTTTCTCGCCCGGTACGCGCCCGACGAGAAGATCCAGATCACGGCTGGAGCCATGAGCTGTCTACTCCAGTACGACTGGCCGGGCAACGTTCGTGAGCTTGAGAATTGCATCGAGCGAGCCATTGCCCTGGGAAATCACAAGGTGATCGACGTTCAGGATCTTCCGCCAGCGATTGGCTCATCGGCCCCGCTCGGTGTCGGGGGAGTTCAGCCCGTCGCGACGGCCAATCCCTCGAATCTTGAAGACCTTGAGCGCGATACCATCCGCCGGGTGTTCGAGCAGTGCAAGGGAGACAAGGTGCTGGCTGGCAAGACGCTCGGCATCAGCCGCGCGACTCTGTATCGCAAGCTGAAGCGCTACAACATTGAACCGGGCGGACCTGTTCATGTAAATGCTGTGGGTGTAGGGGCAAGCTAGTTACTGTCTACCAAAGACAATAAGCCCGGCACGTTCTGCCGAGCCTCTCCCTTTGCGACGACTCTTGTCACGGCGTGAGTAAGACCTTTCCTGCGGTCATGTTCGTCATATATTGGTGCAGTGCCTCCGCCGCGTTTGCGATCGGAACTTTGCCTTGCACCTCTGACTTCAACTCATTTCCCAGCATGCTCTGAACCTCACGGGCGACCTTCACTCGGCTGAGCAAATTCTTTTTCGCAAGCCATCCACTAACCCAGAATCCTTCCAACTTCTTGCCTTCGAAGATCACTAATCCCGGGTCGATTTCCGTGGCCTTCATCGAAAGCGCACCGTACACCAACATGCGGCTGCCCTTCGGTTGCGCACGCATTATTCTGGCGGTCAGATCACCGGCTACGGCGTCCAGTCCGATGGTTGCGTCCATCTCTCTGCAGAGTTCCAGCAAGTCCTGATCGAAGTTCGTCGCGCTGCTATCCACTACGTGCACAGCTCCCATCTCACGCAGTATCTGAACCTGTTCTGGCCTGCGCACCACGTTTATGACGGGAATGCCATACTTCCTGCCGAGACGGACGATCATTCTGCCGAGTGCACTGGCTGCAGCTGTCTGCACGATCGCCCGATGATGTCCTTCTCTGGCAATGGAGATCATTGCGTAGGCCGACATGGGGTTCACCAGCATCATGGCGCCCTGTTCGAAACTGGTCTGCTTGGATAATGGAACGCACATCTGCGCAGAAGTGACGACGTATTCTGCCCACATGCCACCGGGGATCTTCGGGTCCGCCGCCGCACAAGCCACGCGACGGCCTTTCAAGAGGCCAGGTAAGAAACCTGCCCCTGCCTCGACGACCGTGCCGCTGCCTTCAAATCCAGGAATTGTGGGCAATGACTTTTTGAAACCATACAGTCCGGCCAGGAATGCGAGGTCGGAAGGATTGATGGGAGAAGCGAATACCTTCACCAGGACTTGACCGGGGTCGGGCTTCGGTGTCGGAACCTCGTCTAAGACGATACTTTCCGGTTTCCCGTCGTAGGCTTTCAGCCGCACCGCGCGCATGGCGGAAGGTAAGTTCATGCTGGTTGGCCATGCTAACACCGCCAAGGGTGAACGGCAGTTAACAGTGATGATGGGCGCAAGATTTCGGGCAGGTTGCCTCCAGCGGCTTTCAAATTCCGTAGATTTCGGGCCAACCTGCTCAAACGGAATGCTGTCTTAGTTACGTAAGTCGAACTAAGGAGCGCCTATGAGTATCTTCACGATTCTGTTTGTGGTTCTGTTGGTGGCATGGATCCTGGGATGGGGTGTTTTCCACGTTGCTAGCGGCATGATTCACCTGTTGATTGTCGCTGCGGTGATCGCCCTGATTCTGCACTTCGTCCGTGGCACCGCGCGGGCTGTGTAGTTAGCCATCCACGGATGGTCGACTGGACAGGTCACAGATAGGGGCGGCGTCACCACGCCGCTCCAAATCTTTCTTTTATCTTTCCGCGGAAACCAGTGTTTCCCCTCGCCCGGAGTATTTGCTCGCTGCTAACGCAATAGGTAATCCAACACAAAATGGATGACCCACCAATCCCGTTATCAATACGGGCCAGGGTTTCAACGTCATCCAATCATTCAGTGGCGCATGGTAAGCGGAAAGCGGCAGTACGACCAGGTGCATGAAAAGGAACACAACTTCGCCATAGAGCAGGCCGGCGAGGATCGGTTTCTCAACCAGGAAGCGAAATTTCCGACTGACAAGCCAGTACGCCGCCGCAGCTCCGAAGGCAATCAGGAAGTGACAGGCGAGTCCGAGCGCCGCCACGCCCACTCCTCCATGGGCAGCTTGTTCACGCCCCAGAAGGCCTCCCGCAACAGACCGAAAAATCCGCATGGGAGACGTGCCGAACGCGATACCAAAGGCGACAATTGCGCTCGTTATATCAAGGACGCCACACCAGAATCCGCCCCAGAAGATAGCCCGTCCAGCGTTATTCATACTCACCCCGGGCCCGGATTCTAGCTAATCCCCGATTACGAATGGGCTCAATGGGATGAGTAGCCATGTTGGTTTGGGTCAAAGAGCAGCGGGAAGAACTGGCCGTCGAGCTTCTTCCCCTTCGGAACAGAAACGCCTTCCAGCAATGGCTCGTCCGAATCGGACCTCACTCCGTCCAACACGACATTGATTACTGTTGCGCGACGCGGTATGTCTGTCGTGTTTGCTCCCGAACCGTGCATGGTGCGGGCGTGATGGAACGAGCTCTGGCCTTTTTTCAATTCGGCGCAAACCGGCTTGAACTTGGGCCGGATATCGTCTGGCAGCATCTCTTTGATTGCCTCGAGCTCGCCGGTGAGTACCGGCTTCGGCAGGTCTGGCCATTGATGACTGCCCGGGACGTACTGAACGCAACCATTCGCCGGAGTTGAGTCGTCGAGACCAATCCAGCAGGTCAGGTGGGCGAGCGGCTTGGTGCGAGTCCAGTAGGAATAATCTTGATGCCACGCGACCACGCCTCCATGGTGCGGTGGCTTTACGAATAGCTGGTCATGCCAGAACCGGACGGGACCGCCAAGAAGTTGGGAGGCCGGAACCAGGAACGCCGGATTCCAGAGAATGTCATGAAACGCGGGGCTTACCCGCCAGGCCCCCAAGGCATGAAAGAGGACACGGCTCGGGTCTGCCGACTCATTCGAGTGGTACTCATAAAAGAGGTCGCGGGGGGAGAGAGGGTCCATGACCCGAGAGAGGTCTTCCCGGAGTGCTCGGATCTGCTCGGAGTTGAGGATTTGAATCCCGGTGAGGTACCCATTTTGGCGAAAAAAACTGACTTGTTGGTCAGAAAGGCGAAATCTTTTCCACTCTTCTGTCGTCTCAGGCTGGGGAAATAAGTGCGAAATCGGGTGGTGAAAACGGGATAAATCTTCCATCGCCTTCGATCTTACCCGAGTCGACGAGTTTCCTCCCGAGCTGTCTCCGCCTGATATCGGCTCTCACGATGGCACAGTTCACCTTGAGACGAAGTGCGCTCGTCTTAACTCTTCGGACCGAAAAGCTATTCAGATTCATAGACTTACGAGTTTGCCTGTTTTGGCTTAGCTCGTGCATTCAGTTGTTTGTCTCTTTGTGTGCCGTAGGAGCAGAGAGGCTCGGAGAACCGAAGGTGAGCCAGTTAAGGGTTTTGATTTTCACGGACGATCCGGATTTCGCACACATGGTCGTGGCACGTTGGCAGACCGAGCGAATTGTTCCGACGTTCCTGATCTCCAGTGACGCGACCTGGGAAAAGGATAAAGAGGTCAATTACGACCTCGCGATCGTCGGACCGACGGCAGCGAACGATCCTGTGGCTGCGTTACGCCGGATCGAATACGGAGCGCGGCCGGTATTGTACGTGGCCAATCGCGCGCAGCAGGTGCAGGCAGTGCGATCGGCCCATTCGCGGTCGCTGGTCCTGAACGACTATGAAGGCTGGGTGAACGCCGTGGTGCTTCTTGCGGGAGAAGCCCTACGACGCGTTGACGCCACACTCCGCGCTAAGAAGGCGGAGCAGAGCGTCTCGGCGCAACAGCGCCACGCCATGCTCGGGCGTTACATGCTCGACATGCGCCATAGCTTGAACAACGCCCTGACTTCCATTCTTGGGAACTCCGAACTTCTATTGCTTGAGCCGGGGAAGGTTTCCGCGGACGTTCGTGAGCAGATCGAGACCATTCACCGCATGTCGATGCGGGTGCACGAGATCATCCAGCGGTTCAGTTCGATTGAGACAGAAATGCAGTTTGCCGAGCGCCAATCTCATCGTGAGATCGCGCCGCCTGTGCATAACTTCGTGCATGGTGACTAAAGTGAGATTGGGTTACGTAAGTGTTTGAAAGCAATACGTATTTAGTTGAGACGATAGAGCATGAAAACGCCAGATTGGCGTGGGGATTGCACTTGTCTCAAAACAGAGGCGAAAGGTGTCGTTGAAGAAGGTACTCATCGTGGACGATTCGGTGGCCGAAGCGCGGCTGATGCAGTCCGTGCTGGAGAAGGCCGGCTATTGGCCCGTGGCGTTAAACGATCCCACGCGCCTGGAGCAGATGCTCGAAATGGAGCATCCGGGATTGATCCTGCTCGACGTAGTGATGCCGGAGCGCAATGGCTTCCAGGCCTGCCGCGATTTGAGAAGGCATGAAGAGTTCAGCCGAATCCCGATCATTTTCGTGACCTCGAAGAACACGCCGAGCGACAAGTTCTGGGCTGAGCAACAAGGTGGAGACGGATTCGTCGGTAAGCCGTTTACGCCGGAGCAGTTGTTGAAGGAAGTGCAAAAGTTCTTATGAGCGAAGAGTTACAGGCCGGAAGTGTTGAACAGGAAGGGTCCGTTGCGGTGGCGGAAGCGCTGCCGGAGCGGCAGTTCTGTATTTTCCGCGCGGGACGAGAACGCTTCTGCCTGCAGGTGCTCGATACGGAAGAAGTGGTGGAGTGGCCGTCGGTAACGAAGATGCCACTTTCGCCGGCGTTCCTGATGGGCGTGTTCAATCTTCGCGGAAACATCGTGCCGGTGATCGATATCGCCTTCACCGAAGGACATCGTTCGGATCTTCCACCGAAGCATGTGGTGGTTGCCTATGTTCCGGCTGAAGGCGAGCGGGAAGAGATTCGCATCGGGATCGCAAGCGATGAAGTGATCGGGACCTACACGACGACGGAACCATTGCTCGTGGATGAGGCTCCGCAGGACGTGCCGCACTGCTGCGGCATGTTGCGCTTTGAAGATCGGTTGGCGTTGACGTTGGATTTGAAGCTGGTGCTGGAGAGCTTTCCGGTACCGGTGATTTAGAAGCAGATCCCTCGGAGGTAAAGCTCCTCGGGATGACAAACAGTTTTGGCTCAGGGTTGGTTGGAGGAAGTTATGAAGGGTCGGGTGAGTTCGACCGTATGGACGGTGGTGGCGCTGAACGTGGGCGCGCTGCTGATCGTGATGGCGCTCGGGTTTAACGCGGGCGCGAAGGCCGGTGGCGCTGGCCTGATGGAAGCATTCGGCACGGCCGGAGGATCACTGCTGATCGGCGCAGTCTTACTGACGCTGATCGCGGCCGTCGTTTCCATGTCGATGATGGGAAAGATGGGTGGTCCATCGGGCGATCTCGAGATCTTCGCCGAGAAACTGGCGGCGGGACAGTTCGACTCACGCCTCGAGAACAGCGGGCCGCTGTCTGAAAGCCTGAACCGTGTCGCTGAGAAACTGCAGCGCTCGACTCGTGACCAGGCAGCGCAGGAATCCCTGCAGCGTTCCGTCACAGAGTTCCTGACCATCGTCAGTCAGATCGCTCGTGGCGACCTGACGCTGCGCGGCAAGGTCACGAACGACGCGCTCGGCAACGTGGTGGACTCGGTCAACTACATGCTCGACAACTTTACCAAGGTGCTCGAGCGTGTCCGCAAGGCCGCCATCGACGTGCAGGCGAACGCCAGCGACATTCTCATCTCGACGGAAGAGATGGCGAGCGGCGCTAACCAGCAGGACCAGGAAATCACCAACACTTCGTCGGCCGTGGAAGAACTCACGGTCTCGATGAAGCAGGTGTCGAACAACGCCGAAGCGAGCGCGGAAGCGGCTCGCCGGGCGCTCGATGCTGCTGAGCAAGGCAACCGTTCTGTGCGCGACACGCTGGAAGGCATGCAGCGCATTCGTGCATCGGTACAGGCCACGGCGAAGAAGATCAAGTCGCTCGGCGACCGTTCGCTCGAAATTTCCGACATCGTGAAGGTCATCAACGACATTACCGAGCAAACGAACCTGCTCGCTCTCAACGCTGCCATCGAAGCCGCACGCGCCGGTGAGGCGGGACGCGGTTTCGCCGTTGTCGCGGACGAAGTCCGCAAGTTGGCCGAACACTCGCGCACGGCAACTAAGGACATTTCCGCGCTGATCAAGTCGATCCAGGCGGAAACGAACGAAGCCGTGGTCGTGATGGAAGAGGGCACGAAGGAAGTGGAAGTCGGAGCACGGCTCGCCGATCAGGCCGGCAAAGCACTGGAAGCAATCTCCAGCGTGGTTCGTCAGTCAGCGGAACTCGTACAGGAAATTTCCCTCGCTTCGAAACAGCAGGTACGTGGCACCGAAGGCGTGGCGAATGCCATGCAAATCATCTCGGCCATTACGCGGCAAACTTCGCAGGGCAGTCGTGGTACGGCCCGCACGGTTGAGCAGATGGTGAAGTTGAGCGAACAGCTGAACGAAGCGCTCTCGCAGTTCAAGATCGCAAGCAATGCGGCGCAAGTGGCCGCGGGCGCCGCCGGAGGGCGTCCGGAGCTCGTCGCCAGTGCAGTCGCAAAAGGCAACGGAAACGGAAGTCGTTTTTAGTCCTCTTCTGTAGGTGAGCATGTCCGTCGTCGCGAAATTTGAATTAGATCCGAATCCAAGCGAGCACGAACTCGCCGAGATCGCTGCGCTCATTGAGAAGCGCTCGGGCATTCTGTTCGACCAGTCACGCGAGAGATTTTTCTCTACGCGCGTGCGCGAGCATCTTGAATCAAAGAAGCTTCAGCGCGGCAGTGACCTGGTGCGTGCGGTGAAGGCGTCGAACGTTGAGTACGAATCCCTGCTGGAGCGGTTGCTCACGCAGGAAACCTCGTTCTTCCGCTATCCACATGTGTTCCATGCGATGGAAACGAAGGTCCTGCCTGAATTGCACGTGAAAAAGTTCTGGGAGAATCCTCGCACTCTGCGTCTGTGGTGCGCGGGATGTTCCACCGGCGAAGAGCCTTATTCGATCGCGATGACCGTAGCCGACTCACTTGACTTCGCCGAGGCCTGGAACATTCACATCCTCGCGACCGACATCAGTCGTAGAGCTTTGCAGCACGCCGAACGTGGAGTTTACTCACCCCGGTCGCTCGGGGAGCTTGCTCCGAAGCAGGTGGAATCATTTTTTGCCAAGGTTGGCGACCAGTTCATGGTGAAGCCGCGTTTGCGCAACCTGGTGACCTATACGCAGATGAACCTGGTCGACACCACTTACATGGGTAAGTTTGACGCGATCTTCTGCATGAACGTCCTGATCTACTTTTCGGAAGAGAAGCGCAAACAGGTGATCCAGCGTTTGTATGACGCGCTCGAGCCGGGTGGGTACTTGTTCCTCGGCCACGCCGATTCACTCGCAAGTACAGGCGTGAAGATGGAGACGATTGTTCATCGCGATGTACGTCTTTACCAGAAGCCGTTGACGGGTGCGCGTTTTGCGAGCGCAAACATGGGAGAGGAGAAATAGTGAGTTCGGCCGGACCGGACATGACTGAGGTCTTCCTGCTGGAAGCAGCGGATCACCTGCAATTTTTGCGCGAGTACTCGAGCATATTGCAGGATCCCTATCCAGCACACGACGACCTGGAGCGACTCTACGTCGCTGCCCACACGCTTGTGGGGTCATCCGGCTTGTATGGTTTCTCGCGCATGTCGGAAGTCGCCGGCAAACTGGCGCACATCTTCCAATACGCGTTGAACGTAGGCGTCAGTTCGGACGCATCGCGCTCCCTGGTTGAATTCATTTACGAGGCGATCGCCACCCTCGAATCTGATCTGCTGATGATCAGTTCGAATGGGACCGAAGCCGAAGACGAGATCGCAGTTTTCAAGCAGAAGTATCCTTTCGCCTTCCAGGCGGCAGAGGAAGAGGGTGCCCCGGAAGGGTCCCTTGCGGAAGAAGAGCTGGGTCAAGAACCCCCGGTCACTGCAACCAAGTCGGAGCCTCAAATTCCGGACCTGGAGCCGGATATGGAAGTTCCGGCCGAGGTGCTCGAGTTCTTCGTGCCCGAGGCGGAAGAGCATCTGCAGATCGTCACCGAGTGCCTGCTGGCGCTCGAGGCGAGCCCGAACGCCGAAGACATTCATCGCCTGTTCCGCGCTATGCACACGATCAAAGGATCGGCGGCGCAGGTCGGATTGCATCGCATCTCGCGCGTGGCACATCGTGCGGAAGACCTTATCGGACGATTGCGCGAAGGACAGCTGCAGCCCAGTGCGTCGATCGTAGACATCTGCCTTGAGTCAGTTGATGCGCTGAAGAAGTTCCTGTATTCGCAGTGGCCCGACGACGCGACCATGCAGGCCAGTGTTAAGTCGCTGCTCGGACGTATTGCGAAGCTCGCGCCGGAAGAAGTAGAAGAACAAGAGGATTCATCAGGCGAGACAGAACCCGCCCTTTGCTCCGTAAAGGACGAGGCACCCAGCCCGTCTCCACATTCGGAAAGCGAAGAGTTCGTTCAAGCCGTTGAGATTACTCCGGCAGCACAAGTTTCGGGAGTTTCTGGCGATTCTCCCAACCTCGCTCACCCTGCGGCGGCGGAAGTCACTGCGCAACCAGAACCAGAGAGCGCCGATCACGACGAACTAGCGGTAGCAAAGAAGTCGCCCACGGCAACACCGCAGTCGAAGTCGGTGCGCATCTCGCTCGAACGTCTCGATCGCATGATGAACGCGGTCGGCGAACTCGTGATCAACCGCACACGCATCCTGGGCCGCATTGCCGAACTGGAGAGACTGGCCGACGTGCTGAACTTCTCCAAGGCGCGCATGACGGACAAAATTGGAGAGTTCCAGGAAAAATACGAATTCAACAATATTCCTCGAGTGGGCCAGCAGCAATCGCGCCTGCAGCCGTTTACTCCGGCATTCGGCAGTCCCTTCAATCCGCCAGACACCGCTTTTGGCGGTGGGCAGTCGTTCCCGTTCCGCGGGGGATATTCGAGTTACTCGCACTCGTTCGATCCATCGCTCGCTGAGTTCAGCGAACTCGAAATGGATCGCTACGATGAGTTCAACATCCTGTCGCGCTCACTGACGGAAATTTCGGCAGACATCACGGAAGTTCTCAGCCAGCTCGACGGCTTCGTGCGCCGCGTCGACGGCGACATCGACGACTTCACGAAGCTGGCGCACCGCCTGCAGGACGAAATCACGCAGGCTCGCATGGTGCCGATCGGCAACCTGTACACCCGTATCACGCGTACGGTACGCGATGCAGCGAAGGCGTCGAACAAACTCGTCGAATTGCATCTGGAAGGCGCAGAGACCGAACTCGACAGCAACATCATTCAGCAGATCGGCGATCCGCTGTTGCACCTGGTACGCAATTCGGTGGCTCACGGCATCGAGCGCGCCGATGAGCGCTACGAGACCGGCAAGCCCGACATTGGCAATGTGTTTGTCCGCGCGTACCACCGCGGCAATCACATTTACATCGAGGTGGAAGACGATGGCCGCGGCATGGATTACGAAAAGATCCGTGCCACGGCGGTTGAACTCGGTCTGATTACCTACGAGCAGGGCTCGCAGATGGACGAGCATTCATTGCTCGAACTCATCTTCCATCCTGGATTCTCGACGGCGCCGCGCAAGACGGAACTTGCAGGACGCGGTGTCGGTCTCGACGTCGTTCGCGCAAATCTGAAGGCCTTGAATGGCGAAATCGAGATCGATACGCAAAAGGGACTTGGCACCCGCTTCACTCTGAAGGTGCCGCTCACGCTGATCATCTCGCAGGCGCTCTTCGTCCGTTGTGGCGAATCGCAGTTTGCCTTCCCGCTGTCATTCGTGGAAGAGATTAGGCGACTGGCAGAAAACGAAATCGAAGAAGTTGGCGGCAAGCTGCTGACGAAAGTTCGCGACGTGGTGACCGAAGTGGTTCGTCTCGACAAGGAACTCGGCTTGGCTCCGAT
>DASTGW010000469.1:0-3476 GCA_035718705.1 Terriglobales bacterium
GTACCCACAAAGAAGATCCATCGCACGAACAGGTTCTGGAATAATCCCAAATTCGCTCTCGCGCCGGAAATGCCTTAACATTTTCTTGAAGGTAGTTGGCTTTATTGATGGCTCACAATTCTTTACCCGTTTTTTTATCTGCAGATTTCGATCGTCGCTTTGCTGAAGTACGAACTGCACCTCGTCCTTGGATCTATCCGCAACTTCTCAGCCTTGACACTCCCCTCATCGCCGTTAGCTGGCAGCTTCTATTTGCACGAGCTTTTCACTGCGAAGTATCTGCACCCACTCAGATTATTCTCGCGCTGTGCGTGTGGATGATCTATGCCTCCGACCATCTCCTCGACGCGCAAAGAGGATCCTGTTACTCCGAGCGTCACGAGTTTGTATGGCGACATCGCAAACTGTTCTCTTTCTTCATCGCGCTTGCGTTTCTAGGCTCGTCAGCGCTCGTCCTGGAACTTCCACGCCACGTTTTCCTCGGTGGTCTCGCACTCTCACTCGCAGTGGCGATTTACTTTGCTGCCGTTCACTCGTCGACCGGCCTTAAGCGATTCCTGCCAAAGGAGGCCGCAGTCGCACTGCTTTTTGCTGCTGGCTCTTCCATAAGTATCTGGACTTCTTCTGTGGTCGCACCGCATGCCTGGACAACACTCCTTCTGTACTCAGTGTTGTGCGTCATCAACTGCTGCATGGTGGATGTGAGGGAATCACGAGTCAATCTGGACCGGCCAATATCGCCACATCTCATCACGCAGTGGTTCGGGAGTCGCACGACCGCATGTGTGGCTGCAGTGTTCATCGCTACCTGCAGCATGCTTGCTCTCTGGCATTGGGACGTTCCTCTTCGCCTGGCACTGCTCGGAACCTCCCTCGCCCTGTTTGTCGTCTCTCTCCTCCGCCGTCGCCTCTCTGCCGACGCCTTCCGCTTCGCCTCGGATCTGGCTTTGCTCGTGCCCGCACTACTGGCGCTGTTATGAACTGCGACCGCATCGCCCCTTGGTACGCTGCCATGGAGTACGCCTCCTTTGGAAATGCACTGCTGCAGACACGCTGCCGTTATCTTGATGACTGCCGCAGCGCTAAACGTGTGCTCTTACTCGGAGAGGGCGATGGGAGATTCCTGCAACGCTTGATAAAAATCAATCCAACTGCGACCTTCGACTACGTGGATGGAAGCGCCAGGATGATCGAAGTCGCTCGTAGAAAATGTGGAGAGAGACGGGTGAATTTTCATCAGCTCAATCCGGCGAAGGATGAATTACCATCCGGCGGCTACGATCTCATCGTCACCCACTTCTTTCTCGACTGCTTGTCCGAAGAGGAAGTACAGCACCTGGTCGCCAAGATTGCTGCAAGTAACAATCAAGCCCTGTGGCTGATCTCCGAATTCGCGATTCCCGCTCACGGATGGCGTCGCCTGCGCGCACAACTGTGGGTCGGATCGCTTTACGAAGCTTTCAGGATCCTTACAGGGTTGTCGGTTCGCCAGATACCTGATTACCCTTCAGCCTTGGCTTCTACAGGCTTTCACTGCACGCGATCACACACTTCGAACGCGGGCTTGCTGAGAAGCGAATTGTGGCAACCTGAGGAGTCGAGCTGCCCGATGATGGTTGATAGAACCGAAGTGGAACTGATGCGCTAGGCTTTACTTCAGCAATCCCTGCTGCGCCACGCCGATGTTGTCGCGCGTCGAATTCTTCACCACGTACATCATCTCGTCGGCCTGGCGAATGATCTCGTGGGCGCTCTTGGCGTCGTCCGGATAGCTCGCAAGTCCAAAGCTGGCGCGAACGTTCAGGTTCAGCGCTTCGTCTTTCAGGAATTCATTCGTGCGGAAGAAGTCGAGCAATCGCCGGGCGACAACTGTCGCGGACTCTTTTCCCGTTTGTGGCAGCAGGATCACGAACTCGTCGCCGCCATACCGGAAGGCATAGTCGATCAAGCGCAGGTGCGCTTTGATCGCGTATCCCACTTCAGCCAGTAACTTACTTCCCACCAGGTGGCCATGCGTGTCGTTCACGGCCTTGAAACGATCAAGGTCGATAAACAGCACCGTGAACTCGTAGCTAAAACGCGCCGAACGGTATACTTCGGCTTCGAGCGTCTTATATAGATGACGCGCGTTATACAGACCTGTGCAGTCATCCGTGATCGTCAGTTCCTGGATCTTCTCCACGGCCCGCGCATTCTCAATCGCAATTGCCGCGTAGTCGCAAAGCGCGTTGAGGAAGAAAATTTCGTTCTCATCCATCTCGCTCAGGCCGATGTTGATCAACTGGATCACGCCAAGCACACGCTGCCGCGACTTGAGCGGCATGCAGACAATCGACCGCGTCTTCCACTTCGTCATCTCATCGATGCGCTTGGCAAACCGCGGATCGTTGTACACATCCGGAACAATCAGGTTCTCACCATGTCGGGCGACCCATCCGGCGATCCCTTCTCCCATCTTCAGGCGAACCGTCTTCAGGGCCTCGGCGGCATCACCGACAGCGATCGCGAAATAGAGTTCGTCCTTTGGCTCGTCGACCATCAGCAGCGACCAGGTATCCGGGCGGAAGTACTCCGCGACCTTTTCCATGATGGTCTGCAAAATTGAGTCGAGGTTCAGCGACGACGTGAGCGCCTTCGCGACATCGTGGAAGATGTTTAACTCGTGTAACTGCCGAGCCCGATCGATGCCTGCGCCCTGGGTCATGAGTGCGGAACTCCCCTCTGCTGGGGAGCCGTTCGGCGCATTATATTTTTTTGGTTTCTTAATGGGCAATAACTCGTTACATACGGAGGGTCACGGTCTTTAGATGTGATCGCAGCTTTCCGGGTTCGGCACCTACGACGTTCTACCGAGAAATCCTCGCCTCACCGCGTCCCGTGATCGCGCCAAAGTCTTTGCTAACGATATACTTACGCCATCCTTTGTGTTTGACACGTCTTCCACAGCCTACCTATGATGGCACCCGGAGCGGTCTGCTCAACCAACAGCAATGGCTCAAGAGCAAAAAGCGGGCTTTGGCGACAAATTGCGTCGCGAACGGGAAATGCGCGGCATCAGTCTTGACGAAATCGCCACCCAGACAAAAATCTCCGCTCGCAACCTCAAAGCACTGGAAGACGAGAAGTTCGACCAACTCCCCGGCGGCATCTTCAACAAAGGTTTCGTCCGCGCCTATGCCAAATTCCTCGGCATTGACGAAGAACACATGGTCGCCGAGTACATCGCCGCGTCCCAGGACACGGAATCAGTTCGCGAGCAGAAGCTGAAGGACGAGTTCGCCAAGGCCGAATTCCGCAAATCCAAGGACGACGATCGCGATATCTCCCTGGAGCCCAAATCACAGTGGGGCACCATCGCTGCCATCGTTCTGCTGGCGGTACTCGCTTTCGGCGGTTGGCAGGTCTATCAGAAGAAAAAGGCAGAACGCGCATCGCAGCACGCACAGCCCGCACCAACGAACGCTGTTCCGAAGATA
>DASTGW010000470.1:0-8123 GCA_035718705.1 Terriglobales bacterium
AAGGGCGGCCCCGAAGGTCCGCCCTCGTGACATCGACCTGGCTACGCCGCGATCTGCCGTTGCGACACGAACACATCCTTCGCTCCGGCCTTCTCCAATACCGTTCGCGCACTCAAACTGAAGCGCGCATCGTCGCAGTGCACGGCCACCAGGATCCTTCCTGCTTTCACTTCTGACTCATACCGTTTCGCTTCCAACTCCGGCAGGCCCATTCCGACCAACGCTCCAACAAGTCCGCCCGCTACCCCGACCGCTCCCGCACCAGCCAGTGCTGCCACAATCGGTCCCGCCGCCAGCAGCGGACCAATTCCCGGGATCGCAATCATGCCAACTCCCGCCAGCCACCCCAGCACGCCGCCCGTCACTGCGCCCGTGAGTCCGCCGGCAGTTGCACCTTCCGGCGCCTTCGTATTGTGCTCCAGCGCGAAGTTCTTGCTTTCGTCGCGATCTGGGAACACAACCGAGATGTCGTTGTCTTGAAATCCCTCGCGCTTCAGGTGCTCTACTGTCTCGCGCACTTTCTCGCGATCGTGGAACACACCATAGACACTCACTTCTCGTGGCGCATAGCTCACCGCGCGATCGCTTGAAATCGGCCTCACCTCAGCCGTCCGCGTATCACGATCACGGAATCGATTCTCAATGGCCTCGATCCGCCGGTGTCGAGCCGGCAACGCCGATGTATTCGTCCACGCCGAATTCCATCGCGTCCGGTAGTCGTTGAATCTCATCGGATCGCTCAACACGGCATCGTCATATTCCGGAAGCCTGCCAATCTCATCTCGCCCGATCGGAAGCCGGAACTCGTCATCCGAATAAGTTTCGAGCCGGTTCGTCGGAATCAGAAACTTCCGGCTTTTCAGCCAGCCTCCCGAATCGACGATGGCGTATCCGCCGTCGCTGCGCTCGGTGTCATACACGATGTCATCGATCGTGCCGAGCTTTTCATTTTTGTGGTCATATACGGCTGCGCCGCGGATATCGTCTGTGATGGAGTCGGAGGGCAGGTCGCGAAAACGTCGAAGCATCGGGAATCTCCTCTGCTGGTCTGAATTGATGGATTGCGAGACTGAGGAATTGGAACGTAACGGGCCCGAGGAGGTTGGCCCAAGGATTGTGGCAATGACACCAAAAGCAGCGCAGCGGAAAGGGTGTACAGCCTCTCCGCGGCAACGCAACCGCTCTACGCCAACTCCAACTCGATCCTCTTCGCCGCTTTATCCAACTTCACGATTTTAAAGCTGCGTATCTGTCCCGCTTGCGGTGCGTCGGACTTCGTGGTTCCGCCGCTCGCGCCCTTCCACTTCGCCTGCAGCATGGAGCTTAGCGATCCCAAATCGGCCTTTGCCGGCCCACTCGGTTCGTCCTTCGTCGCGGCCGCTGCGATCCGGCAGGTCGCTGGTACACCTTCTCCCAGCTCCACCTTCGCCATGTTTCCGGAAACATCCGTCAACCGGCCTGTCACCACATCACCCTCTTTGTGCTCGTCGAGATATTCATCGAGTCCCGTCGGCACCAGTTGCTTCATGCTCAACCGGATCAGCCTCTTCTCCGGATCGATCGAGAGCACTTGCGCCTGCACCGTCTGTCCAACCTTCAGCACGTCTTGTGGTTGCGCAATGCGCTTCTCGGCGCTGATCTCGCTGACGTGCACCATGCCTTCCAAGCCTTCCGCCACTTGCACGAACGCACCAAATTTCGCCAAGCTCGTCACCGGACCCGTAACTACGGTTCCCGGAGCGAACTTCTGCTGCGCATCCTTCCACGGATCGCCCAGCGCCTGCTTCAATCCCAGTGACATGCGTTTTTCGCCCATGTTCACGCCCAGGATCACCGCTTCCACCGTGTCGCCAGGTTTCACCACGTCTGTGACCTTGCGCACCTTTTTGCCCCACGCCATTTCCGAAATGTGGATCAGACCTTCGACGCCAGGCTCCAATTCCACGAACGCGCCGAAGTCCATCGTGCGTGTCACCGTACCTCGCACCTTTTCGCCCGTCCTATATTTCTCGGATACTGCGTCCCACGGATGCGCCTGCAACTGCTTCATGCCGATCGAAATCCGCTTCTTCTCCGAATCGACCTTCAACACCTTCGCATCCACCTGCTGCCCAACCGTGAGCACATCCGCCGGACTATTCACCCGGCTCCAAGACAGATCTCCAACATGCAGCAGCGCATCCACACCGCCGACATCAACGAACGCGCCGTAATCGGTCAGGCTGCGCACCGTGCCATTCACCACATCGCCCTCTTGCAACTCCGAGTAACGACGTTCCTTGATTCCGCGCTCTTCCTCTTCGAGCACCGCGCGCCGGTCCACCACCACATCTTCATCCGCTACATCGAGCTTCGTAATGCGGCAGCGGATCTCCGTTCCCACCAGCTTTTCCATCTCCGCGGCATCTTTGGCTCCGCTGCGCGAGGCTGGCATGAACGCCCTTACTCCTACATCGACGCTCAGCCCGCCCTTGATCGCTGCTGTCACCGTGCCCATGATCGTGGCCTTTTCCGCGAATGCCCGCTCCAGCGCTGACCAATCCTTCGGTGTCTCTACTCTCGTACGCGAAAGTTCGTAATACCCCTCGGGATCACGGCCCTTCACCGAAACCGGCAACTTGTCGCCGGGCTTCACATTCTCGTTCTCACGGAATGCCGACCGCGGCAGAATGCCTTCCGTCTTGTAGCCGATATCGAAGAACACCGACTCTGCCGTGACTGCAACCACCGTGCCTTGGATCTGACGAGCGCCCGGCTGAGGCTTCTTCGCGTGTCCCTTTTCGTACTGCGCCAGGATGTCGCCGAACGACTCATTGGTTTCTGTTGATTGCGATTCTGCTGTCTCAGGATTGCGTGGATCTGCCATGACTATGACTGCCCCGTGCCAGTTGGAATGATTTATCAGGATATCACCGCTCTCGTAAGGGCACTGCTTCAGCGGTGGTTCCCACCCACCTGTCTTAGGTTCACAAACCCAAGGCTTTAGCCGCGGTGAAACTGATATATCAAGGGGCTCGCGTTAATGTCAGCCGCTGGCCTTCCGAGCCACGAGCCGCGAAACTTACCAATTACCAGTTACAACTTACCAATCCTACGTGACCGCCATCACACCCTCGTGTCCATTCACGACTTACCCTTCTATGAATGCGCAAAGTCCCTCTTCTCGACTCGCTTCGCATCATCGCTCGTGGCTCTCGCAACTGGCCCGCCGGGCGCCCCATCGTCGTCTCCTTCGAAGTCACCGACGCCTGCACCTGCTTTTGCAAGCATTGCGACCATGGCGGCCCTCGCGACGAGTCGAAGAACCTCAAGCCGGCCGATTACCGCCGCTACATGGATGCACTGCGCCCTTGTGTCGTTCAAATCTCCGGCGGCGAACCGCTCATGCGTGAAGATGTCGTCGAGATCGCCCGCGCCATCAAGGACGGATCGACGCCACCTTACCTGATTCTCGTCTCCAACTGGTCCCACATGACGCCTGAGAAATATGCGGCCCTTCGCGAGGTCGGCGTCGACCAGTTCTCCGTCAGCCTTGATTTTCCCGACCAGCGTCATGACGAATTCCGCGGTTATCCCGGCTTGTTCGATCATCTGCGCAGCCTCGTCCCCAAACTTGCCGCCTACGGTCACGACGACATCGTCCTGAACTCCTGCATCACCAGCCAAAATCTGCCTGAGATCAATCGCCTGGCCGACATGGCCAAAGCCTGGGGCGTGAACATCTGCTTCAGCGCTTACTCCGCCAAGCGCATTAACTCGCGCGCCTATTCGCTCGACGATCCTGCACAACTCGCAATCTTGAATTCCGAACTCGATCGCATCGATTCCCGCCGCGATGAGACCAATTGGATCGTCAACGCCCCTACCACACTCCAGGCCACACGACAGTTCTTCCGCGATGGCCGCATGCCCGGCTGCCGCGCCGGTCATCGCTTCCTGGTCGTCACCAGCGATGGCTGGCTCCAGCCCTGCTCCATGATCTTCAAACGCTACCGTCTTGAGGACCGCGAGCGCATGGTTCGTGAGTTCACGTCCGCTAATACTTGTGACGAGTGTTACGTTTCGATACGCTCTTATCTGGATAAGACTTTTCCCCAGCTTCTCAAGGAGAATGTCCGGGAGTTCCTGTCCGTTTCCCGCTAAAAACCCCGGATCTCCCCACACGACCGGCTGATTCGCATTCGTGTCTTCCAGCAGTTATCATGTTGTAAGTAGCCGGCTTGTGGGGAACATCTAGCCCCGGCGTGTCGTTCGCATCAGAAATCATTACAGCTAGTCAGGGTGTCGTTGCCCCTTAAGGAGTGCACTGTTTTGCGCCATCGCTCTCTATCCTTTATTGCACGACCATCGACACGGATCTCGTCCGTGACACGCAGTTCACCTTGCTCCTGCCTCCACTGGTAGCAATCCGGCTGGGCTAAGGGGGACTTTTGCCAAGGGCACTTTCCGCAAGCGATCGCCGTACGTCGTGCTTGCGCCTTGTTCTGCCCATATCTCGCATCGGCCTCACCGCGCTGCTGATCTTAATTAGCTGCACTTCGGTGTTCTCCCAGGCTCGCAAGCCGACGGAATACGAAGTCAAAGCCGCGTACCTCTACAACTTCGGCAAGTTCATCCGCTGGCCCAGTTCGGCCTCCTCGGATTCCCATTTCTCGATTTGTATCTTCGGTACCGATCCCTTCGGCAACTCGCTCGACGGCATTACTTCCGGCGAATCGCTCGATGGCAAGCGACTCGCAGTACGCCGAATTAATTCCGCTTCCGAGGTCC
Source organism: Terriglobales bacterium (assembly GCA_035718705.1). Lineage (GTDB taxonomy): Bacteria > Acidobacteriota > Terriglobia > Terriglobales > Acidobacteriaceae > DATMXP01. The sequence goes on from DASTGW010000470.1 coordinate 4,771, forward strand.
AGGGCTGTCGCATTCTCTTTATCTCCCGGTCCGAGCAGGGAAGAGCGTCCAGCGTTCTCGGCGCCGTGAAACACCTCCCTATCTTGACGGTCAGCGATATGCCCGACTTCGTGGACAATGGTGGAATCATTGGATTTGTTATGCAGGGCGACCGCGTCCGTTTTCAGGTTAGCCTTCCGGCGGCGGAGCGCGCCGGCTTGTCTCTCAGCTCCGAGCTGCTGAGAGTCGCAGCAAGTGTGAAACGCGAGAGTTAAACGATGGCGTGGGGTATTTTCAAGAACGAATCGATCTCCCGGAAGCTGACTTGGATGAACCTTGCCGTCAGCGCTGCCGCACTCCTGATCGCTTGTTCGTCCTTTGTTCTTTACGACCAGTTCACGTTTCGGGACCGCATAGTTCGCAGTCTTACTTCGCAAGCCGACATCATCGGTACCAACTCCGTATCCGCCATCACCTTTAACGATCCTGACGCCGCGAACAACACCCTCTCTGCGCTCAAGCACTCGCCCACCATTCTTGCCGCCGCAATTGTCACTCCCGACGGCAAACAATTCGCCGAGTTCCACCTTTTGGCCAATGAGAGGATCACTAACTACCCAGCCCTCCCCGCAGGACGTCTCGACGCTAACTGGTGGTATCCGGAACGCATGCTTCTGGCGCACAGCATCGTGTTCGAAGGCAAGACCATCGGTGTTGTGTATCTGCTCTCCAGCTTGCAGGTAATGCACGACCGCCTCGTGCAGTACAGCCGTATTGCCCTGGCCGTGCTGCTCCTCTGCCTGCTTGCCACCATCGCTGTTTCTGCGGTTTTTCGCCGCGCTTTGGCCAATCCCATTTCCCACCTGGCAGATACAGCTCGCGCCGTCTCTCGCGACAAGAACTACGCTGTCCGCGCCGCGCCCGCTCAAACTCACGACGAACTCGCCGTTCTCATCGACTCTTTCAACGAAATGCTCTCGCAGATCGAGACTCGTGACGTTGCTCTTCAATCCGAGCGCGCTCGCCTCAAGACCCTCGTCGACAACGCTCCCGTCGCCATCCTCTTCGCCGAAGCTCCTTCCGGCCGCATTGTCTTCGGTAATCGCGAGGTGGAAGCCACCCTCGGCTTTCCGACTCTCGCCATCCCGGATCTCCACGCTTACGACCAGTGGCCTGTTTTCCACTCAGACGGCCACCGCCTGAAGAGTGAAGAATTCCCGCTCTATCGCGCCATCAAGAACGGTGAGACCATTCACGCCGAAGAGCACCTCTTCCAGCGTGGCGACGACACCTTCATCTGGTGCCGCACCAGCGCCGCCCCCATTCGCGACCGCCAAGGCAATATCACCGCTGGCGTCATGGCCATCCACGACATCGACGAACAAAGGCGTGCCAACCAGAAACTCCGTCAGGCTTACGATCGTCTCGCCATCGCGCAAAGCACCGCTAAGATGGCCGACTGGGAGTGGGACCTCAACTCCGGCGCCGTTGTCCTTTCTGCGCAGGCCGAGCGTCAGCATGGATTCGCTCCCGGCAAGTTCGATGGCCGCTTCGAAACCTGGCAGCAATCATTGATTCCAGAAGACCGCGATCGGTTCGCAACCGTCATGCGCACTGCATCGTCCAAAGGAAACGGAGTGGAAGTCGACTATCGCGTGCAGGATGAGCACGGCGCCATTCGCTGGCTCCTCTGCAAAGCCGTAGTACGCGCCGACGAGCAGGGCCGTCCGAGCCATATGATCGGCGTCTCCATGGACATCACCACCATTAAGCAGGCTCAGGAAGCGCTCCTTCAATCCGAAAAACTCGCAGCTGCCGGACGCCTCGCTGCCTCCATCTCCCACGAGATCAACAATCCTCTCGAAAGCGTCACCAACTTGCTGTTTCTGGTTGCCAATGACGCGCAGCTTTCAGATTCAACTCGTGCCTATGTAAAGCAAGCCGAAGACGAACTGGCCCGCGTATCTCACATCGCCACCCAGACCCTCCGCTTCTACCGCCAATCCACCAAGCCCACGCAAGCCGACATACCTGCTCTTCTCGATTCCGTCCTCACCCTTCATCGCGGACGCCTCGCCAACGCGCAAGTCGAAGTCGTTCGCCAGTACCGGACCAAAACTCCGCTGCTTTGTTTCGAAGGCGAACTGCGTCAGGTCTTCACCAATCTCGTCAGCAACGCCATCGATGCCATGGCCGGCACCAGGGGAAAGCTCACGCTCCGCGCCGAACAAAGCCGCAACTGGCAGAACGGGGAAGCCGGAATCCGCGTCACCATCCGCGACAACGGCAGCGGCATCCCGCCGGAAATCCTCGCCCGCATCTTCGAGCCTTTCTATTCCACGAAAGGAAACCGCGGCACCGGACTCGGCCTCTGGGTGACGAAGGAAATCATCGAGAAGCATCGCGGCGTGGTGCACGTCCGCAGCCGCGTCGGGAAAGGAACCTTTTTCTCCATCCTTTTCCCACTTACCGGCGTCGCCCAGGACGAGCGCTCCGACTCCGCCGTCGCCGACTGAAAAGTCTTAACCCCAACTCACCAATCACCAATCCCAATTCACCAATCCCTCCTCCCATTCTGGCCATAAATTCCTTATATGTGCCCCATTAGCGTTTTCAATTAGGCTCTCCACAGTCCGCCTTGTTAACCTTCTTTGTTCACTCCCCAAGGTAGCTCGATCTCATTCTCAAGGAGAGGCATGTCCACCGATCTTCGCAATTTTCTGGCGATCCCTTACGACGAACTCGAAGAACTCAATCTCACCGCAAAAAAGCAGCGTAAGGACCGCGTTCCTATCGACGTCATCCAGGAAGAGCGCCTCAAGTACCTCACCGACGAGAAGCGCATCAAGGCCGTGACCGTGCTGTTCAGCGACCTCGAAGGCCGGCTGCACATGCTCGACTACGACAAAAAATTCCTCCTCAAGAGCTACGACAACCTTACGTTCGACGGCTCTTCCATTCGCGGCTTCACTGCCCAACGCGAAAGCGACCTTCGACTTGGCATCGACTGGGCCTCCTTCTACTGGGCGCCTGCCGACATCTTTGGCCCCGGCAAAGTCCTCGTCTTCGGCGAAGTCATCGACAAGGGTGGCAAAGCCTACTCCGGCGACATCCGCAGCGTCCTCAAGACCTTTGCGCTGCGACTCCACGACGACGAAGGCTACACGCTCAATGCCGCCAACGAAATCGAAGGCTTCCTCTTCCAGGGCGTTGACGCCGAGCGTCGCTACCACGAGACCAACAAGTTCGAGTACGTAAACACCGGCGGCTACTATCACTCGCTGCCCGGCGATCCGCTGCGCACCTTCATCGACACCACCGCTGAAGTGCAGCGAGCCATGGGCTTCGAGAACGAGAAGGACCATCCCGAAGTC
>DASTGW010000471.1:0-3641 GCA_035718705.1 Terriglobales bacterium
ATCCTCGAAACCCGCCTGTGGTGCGGTTGTAGCGAGCAAGTCAGCAAGGAAACTCATGTTTGAAGTCAGCGTAGAAGACACATTCGCCTCGGGCCACGCCCTGCGCGGATACCGTGGCAAGTGCGAGAACCCCCATGGCCACAATTACAAGGTCCAGGTGACGCTCCATGGCGAGCGCCTCGACAACATCGGTCTGCTCTTCGATTTCAAGGACCTGAAAGTCGCGATGAACGACATCATCGACCGACTCGATCACAAATTTATCAACGACATTGCGCCGTTCACCGACCTGAATCCGTCGGCTGAGAACATGGCGAAGTATTTCTACGACGAGATCAATGTGCTCCTCGAAGACAAGACGCAAGGCCGCGTCAAAGTGAAGCAAGTGAAGATGTGGGAGACGGACACGACCGCAGCCACGTACTTCGAATAGCAGAAAGGGGTCAGGAGATAGTAGCTGGGATTCGAGTTCCTAACCGCTAACTCCTAACCCCTAACCACTTATGTTGAGCATCATTGAGATTTACCGATCGATCCAAGGGGAGAGCAGCTTCACTGGCCTGCCCTGCACGTTCGTCCGCCTGGCCGGATGCAATCTTCGCTGCAACTGGTGCGACAGTGAGTACACCTTTTCCGGCGGGAAGAGGATGGAGTCTGATGCGATCTTCGCGGAAGTGCAGCGGCTTTCCCCCGGCGGTCTGGTCGAGATCACCGGCGGTGAACCCATGCTGCAGGAGCGCGAGCTCGTCCCCTTCATGCAGCGACTACTGGATACGGGCTACAAGGTTCTGATCGAGACCAGCGGCGAACGCCCGCTCGCCAGTGTTCCCAAAGCCGTCCACAAGATCGTCGACGTCAAGTGTCCAGACTCCGGCGAAGGCGACAGCTTCCGTCTCGAGAATCTCTCGGCACTCACCTCGAATGACGAAGTGAAATTCGTCATCTCCAGCCAGCGCGACTACGACTTCGCCCGTGACTTCACTCGCCAGCACCAACTCGAGTCCAAAATCGGCGGCGTAATCTTTTCGCCAGCCTTCCGCAAAGACGCCACCGGCTCGCGCGACGCCTCGCACTGCCTGATCTCTCCCAGTGATTTGGCCGACCAAATCGTTCGAGATCAACTTAATGTTCGCCTAGGCCTGCAGATCCACAAGTTCATCTGGGACCCCGCAACCAAGGGGGTTTAGTTTGTCCTTCCGGCCCGCCTGATTCTCTCGAAAATAGACAATCGCCACTCGACCATGGACAATAAAACTATGAAGTCTCGCGCCATCGTTCTCCTCAGCGGAGGCATGGATTCCTGCGTTTGCGCCGCCATCGCCGCGCGTGACTACGAGCCCGCCGCTCTGCATATCGACTACGGACAGCGCACCGAAACGCGTGAGCGCAAAGCATTCACGGCCATTTGCGACCGGCTGGGCATTAAGTACCGGCTGCTCATCCACAACCCTGTGTTCCGCGCTATCGGCGGCTCCGCCCTGACCGACGACTCGATCGCTGTGCCCAGCGCCTCCTCCGAGTTCCACGGCAGCGCCCCTGACCAGCGCGGATCCCAAATTCCGGTCACCTATGTTCCATTTCGTAACGCCCATTTCCTGGCGGCGGCCGTCAGCTGGGCGGAGGTGCTAGGGGCGGAAAAGATCCTTATTGGGGCTGTGGAACAGGACAGTTCCGGCTATCCCGATTGCCGTCCGGAGTTTTACCGGGCCTACAACGAAGCGATTAAAACCGGCACCAAAGAAGGAAGCATCGAAATCATCACGCCGCTGATCGGGCTTCGCAAGGCGGAGATTGTGACTCTTGGCCTTGAACTGGGCGCGCCCTTGGATTTAACTTGGTCATGCTATAGCCGCGAAGACCGCGCCTGTGGCGTCTGTGAGAGCTGTGTGCTGCGGCTTCGGGCGTTTGCCGCGGCAGGAGCAGCGGATCCTATTCCATATGAACCCGGGATCCCCTCCAGTGTTACGTAAGTTCCCCGCGCAACTTGCGCGGTTACATCTCGTTAATATCGGCAGGAGCAAAGCCGGGAGGCTTTCGATGAAGAAAACAAGCATTTTGTTGGCATTGGCATTTGTATTCGCACTCATGATTCCGTCTGCGTTTGCCCAGACGGGAAGCATCAAGGGCGTGGTAAAGGACGATCAGGGAAAACCGCTGACCGGCGCCGTCGTGGAGCTCACGAGCAAGGAGAACGGCCGAAAGTACCAACTCAAGGTCGATAAGGGCGGCAACATTTTCTCCCTCGGCATTGCTGCCGGCACCTATGACGTTAAGCTGTTGAAGGATGGTCAGGCGATCTGGGCCATCAACGGCTTCCCCGTGAAGCTCGACGAAAACAAGCTCGACATCGACTTGGCGAAGGAACACCAGGCCGCTCAGCAGAACATGAGCGAGCAGCAGAAGCAGCAGCAGGCACAAAACGAGGCCATCGCCAAAGAGAACGTCAAGATCAAGGGCCTCAACGAAAAGCTGGCCGCCGCCAAAGCTGCCATGGACTCGAACAATCCTGAGCAGGCGGTGCAGGTGCTGACCGAAGCCACGCAGGTCGACCCGAACCGCGACATTCTCTGGTTCAAGTTAGGCGATGCGCAGCGCTCGGCAGCGGTGAAAGCCACCGATCCTGCTGCGAAGAAGGCAGCGTTTGAAGGATCGATCGAGAGCTACAACAAGGCCATTCAGCTTGCCGGCAATGCCAAGCCCGAAATCATCGGCGCCGCTTACAACAACGTAGGTGAAGCCTATGCCAAGACCGGCCAAACCGATCAGGCCATCAAGTCCTACGAGCAGGCAGCGCAAGTGAACCCCCCCGGCGCCGGCGGTTACTACTTCAACGAAGGCGCGGTACTCACAAATACCGGCAAAGTCGACGATGCCATTAAGGCTTTCGACAAAACCATCCAGGCCGATCCCAACAAAGCCGCCGCGTATTACTGGAAAGGTGTGAACATGATGGGCAAGGCAACGTTGAAGGGCAATAAGATGGAAGCGCCCGAAGGTACGGCCGAAGCCTTCAATAAGTATCTTGAGCTTGAACCAACCGGTCCCTATGCCGATCCCGCGAAGCAGATGCTAGCTTCGATCGGAGCCGACGTTCAGACCAGCTTCGGAAAAGCCAAGTCTTCGGGGAAGAAGAAGTAGAATTCTCGTTCTGTTAAAGCCTCCGGATTCGTCCGGAGGCTTTTCTATTCCGGCTGCAATGCGTACCGGGAGCCCGATCGGCACGCCTTCACCTTGAGCCATTTAGAATTCTCGTCGTGAGCCTCCCGAGCTTCGAACAGGCACGACGAATCGTCGAACAACATGCGACGTCAATCGGCGCGAGCCAAACCGAGCAGATCGCATTAATACAAAGCACTGGCCGCGTGCTTGCTCAAACAATTTCCGCCGACCGCGACCTTCCTCCCTTTCCGCGCGCCGCACGCGACGGATTCGCGCTACGAGCAGAAGATGTCACTCGAGTCCCAGCGAAGCTCACAGTCGTTGCCGAAATCAGAGCCGGCATGGACGTTTCCAGCGTCTCCATCGGATTAGGGCAATGTGCGGAAATCATGACTGGCGCTGTCGCACCGCAGGGGGCAGATGCCGTGGTGATGGTCGAGTACACCGCGCGTAAAGATGATCGAGTCGAGATTCAGCGCAGT
>DASTGW010000472.1:0-3348 GCA_035718705.1 Terriglobales bacterium
CGTCTTCCCCGCTCGATCGCACCGACTTGGTGCTGGTGGACGCGATCGGCACAGGCTTTAGCCGTCCTGCCGACACGCAGACGGGCAAGAAGTTCTGGGGTCTGAAAGGCGACATCGCGGCGTTTGGCGAGTTCATACGCATGTACATCACGCGCAACGAGCGGTGGTCGTCTCCGCTGTTCCTGCTCGGCGAAAGCTACGGAACGACACGCGCGGCCGGACTCTCCGGATATCTCGCTAACAAAGGGATTTCGTTCAATGGCATCGTGCTGCTCTCGACCATCATTCGCTTCCAGACGGTAACTGGCGGTTCGACCAATGATCAGGCCTTCATCGACACCCTGCCTACTTACACGATGATCGCCTGGTATCACAAGAAACTTCCGGCGGACCTGATGCAGGACCAGGCGAAGACGCGCGCCGAAGCCGAGAAGTTCGCGTCGACGGAATATGCAGCGATCCTCGCCAAGGGTGACACACTCTCGGCTGAGGAGCGCAAGAATGCGACGGAGCGAATCGCGCGCTACACCGGTCTCACGCCACAAGACGTGGACGAGTCAAATCTCCGCATCGATGTGCCGTGGTTCACCCACCGTTTGTTGGCCTCGCAGAAGCTTCGTGTGGGACGTCTCGACGGCCGCTACACCGGGCCGGATCCGCAAGGCTATCTCGATACGCCGTTTTATGACCCGACGGGGTCGGCGACGGCTCCACCCTTCACTTCCATGTTTAACGATTACGTTCGGCGGGAACTTGGCTATAAGACGGACATGGCGTACAACGTCAGCTATCCGGATGCCAACAAGAACTGGGATTGGGGGAACGCCGCCGAAGGTCCGCCAGATACGTCGGTCGACCTACGAGCCGCGATTGTGAAAAACCCATATCTTAAGGTGCTGGTGATGGAAGGCAACTATGACTTGGCCACCCCATACTTCGCGGTACACGACACCATGGATCACATGGACCTCACAGAGGCGTATCGCAAGAACATCTCCTACGCCACTTACCAGGCCGGACACATGGTGTACCTGCGGCAAGCGGATTTGCAGAAGATGAAGGCCGATTACGCCAATTTCATTTCGGCCTGCTTGCCAAAATAGTGATACTTGGGACAGACAGCGTTGACACGTGTTTGTCCCTGGTATCTCATTCAAGAAAGTTCAGGGGGGATCGGTGTCTCGTTGCATTGGCTGGAGTGTGTCCGGAATCCTTCTTCTGGTTTTGACGGCGTGCGGCGGAGGTGGCTCTCCATCGGGTGGATCGAACAACGGTGGTGGCGGTACAACAACGTTCCCGCCAGCAGCGAATACGCCGTTCTGGGCGCAGTGGGGAGCGAATCCGCAGCACTCGGGCACGGTCAACGTCGCCGGGCAGAGCGCGACACACCAGCTCGCCGACATTGTTTACGATCCGTTCGTCGCCCAGGCTCAGGCCGAGAGTGGCGGCGACCTGCTCACGCATTACCAGGCACCGATCATCGACGGCAGCGACGTTTATATGACGGTGAAGACCGGGACGTATACGTCGTGCAATCCCCTGGGAGCGTGGACAAACGGAGCCGCGTGCGGTCCCAATGCATGGAGTACGCAGATCTGGAATGCCGCGCGGTACACCTGGACCAACAATGTGCTCACCCGAGTTTGGCTCTTCCCCAGCGACTGGAAGCCGGAACCCAATGGCAGTGCTTTGGGAGCGTGGGAACCGGTCTTTCATCCGGTGGACACGAACAACTTCCTTTACGTGCCGGGGGCAGGCGGAACCGTTTGGAAAGTGAAGAAGGATGACGGCACCAGTGTGGCGCACATCAATCCTTTCACCGGAACTTCGGTTGTAGCCGCGAATACGTTCGTCGCCGGACCGCTGACATCGGACGCGCAGGGCAACATCTATTACAACGTTATCCAGATGGCTGCGGTCGCAGCCGGGAATGATCCTTGGGGAACGGACGTTGTCAATTCGTGGCTGGTGAAGATCACGCCGGCGGACGCCAGTTCCACTGTGACCTATGCCACATTGACGCCGAATGCGCCTGCGGCAGCTTCTGCCACTTGCGAAGGCCGCTTTACCCAGGCCTCCACGTTGCCGTGGCCACCGTCGCCGACGGCCGTTCCGAATCCGACGCTGTGCGGATCGCAGCGTCCGGGTGTGAATATTGCGCCGGCAATCGCCGCGGATGGAACCATCTACGTGGCCAGTCGCGCGCACTTCAACGCCCGGACTACCTACCTGATCGCGGTGAATTCCGATCTCACGCGCAAGTGGACGTCGCCGATGCAGCATCTGTTGGCCGACGGCTGTGGGGTAATCGTTCCCATCGCTCCAGCTTCGAATCCGACGCAGGCGAATTCGTGCCGCAATGGAAGCAATGTGGGAGTGGATCCGACCACGAATGCCATGGGATCAGCCAGCATCATCGACGAGGGCTCGTCTTCTCCGACGGTTCTTCCGGATGGATCCATCCTGTTCGGGGCGATCACCAACTACAACGGCGCGCGAGGACACATGTTCAAGTTCGACGCCCAGGGTGCTTTTCAAGGTGCGTTCGACTTCGGCTGGGACACTACGCCCGCAGTCTGGCAGCACGGCGGCACGTACTCGATCGTGATCAAAGACAATCATTACGCCACGGGGCTTTATTGCAATGCGCTGAATCCGGTTTGCCAGACGCTGCCGGATGGTCCTTACTACATCACGCAGCTAAACCCTTCGCTACAAGTTGAATGGCAGTTTAAGAGCACGAACACCCAAAGCTGTCATAAGAATTCGGATGGCAGCCTCTCCTGCGTGAATGACCATCCCGGCGGCTTTGAGTGGTGCATTAATATGCCGGCGGTTGACTCCGCAGGAAACGTGTTCGCGAATAGCGAAGACGGGAACCTGTACGTGATCGCACAAGGGAGTACCGGGGTATTTACTACTCCGGCCAGCCACCTGTTCCTGAATTTGGCTATAGGAGCGGCTTATACGCCGCTTTCGATCGGTGCCGACGGGAAGCTCTATACCCAGAATGATGGCCATTTGTTCGTAGTCGGGAACTAACATTCGAGGCACACGATTTTTTGGGGAACCCGGGGACCACTCGGCACGTACTCATTTCCAGGCGAGCCACTCGTTCGTCGGCCGGAGGTTCATATATGCGTCGTGTTTTGTTGGTTCTGATCTTCGCGTTAGGGGTCACTTCCCTATTGTCAGCCGATGAATGGTCGAAGACCTACAGCGTAAATGGCAAGCCCGATCTTCGCGTGGCAACGTCCGATGCCTCCATTCGGGTGAGCACCTGGGACCGCAACACCATCGAAGCGCGTGTGACTACCGAGGGATACAAGATCGGCGAAGACGGCCTAC
>DASTGW010000473.1:0-5849 GCA_035718705.1 Terriglobales bacterium
GTCACACGAAAAAACATTTTCTGAGTGTTTGTGTTGTTATGCCAGACCATGTTCACCTCATCTTCAATCCACTGGTTGATCTGAAACGAAGTTGCTACTGGAGCGTGGGCGAGCTCACGCAGGTGATAAAGGGTTACTCGGCCTACGTTATCAATCGCGTGTTGGGGAGCACGGGCAAACTATGGCAGACAGAATCCTTTGATCACGTGTTACGCCGCTCAGACAGTCTCATTCAGAAAGTCGACTATATTCTTCAAAATCCAGTCAGAAAGGGGCTGGTTGCACACAGTTCTGAATACCCCTGGCTTTGGCGGAATCCTTCCATTTGATAGCGCACTCCGTGCGCCTGTGCAGACAAGACTGTCTGCACCTACATCTTTTTTCGGTTAGACTTCGCACATGCCCTTCCGCCGCTTTCCCATGAAGAGTGCCGCTCTTTACGACGAACCCGCCAAGCCCGAAGACTGCATCACTGCCTATACCGACGGCGGGGCGCGTGGGAATCCCGGTCCGAGCGGCTACGGCGTCTACATCGCAGATGCACAGGGCAAGAAACTGGCCGAGCTGAGCCAGTATCTCGGCCACCAGACGAACAATTATGCCGAGTACTCAGCACTTCTCGCTGCTCTCGAGTGGGCGGTGACGAACCAACAGCGGGCGATGCAGGTCGTCTCCGACTCCGAGCTGATGGTGAAGCAGATCAAGGGTATCTACAAGGTCAGCAATCTCCAACTGCAGGAGCTACACGCAAGAGCGAAGCGGCTGATCTCGCAGCTGGACTGGTTCAACATTCAGCACGTGCTTCGCGGCAAAAACAAAGATGCCGATCGCCTCGCCAACGAAGCCATGGATAGGGGCTCGGGACGCCCTAAGCCGCAGGCCGAAGCTCCTGCGCCCGTCATCAGCGGCGTCCTTCACGGAATCGTCAGAAACGGAAAAGTTGAACTCACCGACGGCGAGCTGCCGGAAGGAACCAAAGTCTTGATCAGAAAAGCCTGAGCTACGCGCCCGCGGAACTCGACCCCAGCGGCAGGAAGTATTGAGTTCCGCGCACCGGCTCGCTGACCTTCCGCAACAGTTCCTGCAGGTCTTCATTGCGGTCCACAAAGTCGATCTCGTTGGTGTTGACGATCAGCAGGTCGCTCGCGGTGTAGTGGAAGAAGAAGTGTTCATAGGCCTTCACCACTTCTTCGAGGTAGTCTTCGCTGATTCCTGACTCCGAGGCCGCACCCTTTTTCTTCAGCCGCTTCTTCAGGACCTCGGGCGTTGCCTGCAGATAAATGACGAGGTCCGGGGTCGGCACCTGCTCGCGGAAGTTGTTGTAGTAGCGGTTGTAGATGTCGAGTTCCTGGTCGCTGAGGTTCAGGCAGGCAAACAACTTGTCTTTTTCGAAGATGTAGTCAGAGACGATGATCTTGCGCGAGTTCGGGCCCACATCGAGCGCGGTCAATTGCTCGAATCGCCGGATGAGAAAAGCGAACTGCGCCTGGAAGGCTGCACCGCGATCGCCATCGTAGAAAGCGCCGAGGAATGGATTCGATTCCGGTTCGGACACCAGCTGTGCGTGCAGACGGTCGGCGATCACCTTCGCGAGCGTGCTTTTTCCGACGCGTATCGGTCCTTCCACAGCGATGTAGCGGGGCGACTCGAAAAGATTGGCCATGCTTCAGGGTCCCTGATGTTTCAGCGGATGTCGGCAGGATAACGCGGGCACTCCGTGGAACACAATTGCGCGATCAGTAAACTACTTTTTCTCTTCCTTCTTTTCATCGGCCGCGCGCATGCCGCCACGTTGCCGCTGCGGAACCGCAACTCCCGTCTTTTCCGTAATGCGCGCCTGTTCTGCCTTCGTCCACGCGCAGAGTGCTTCACGTTGGCTCTGATTCAGCTTGGTTTTTGTATGAATCCAGGTGTACTGCATGAGCGGCATGTCGCCACTTTCCACCTGCTCACACATATCGCTCAAACGACGCTGTTGCCGTTCGGGCGTGAGCGTTGTCCACTCGGAGAAGTTGAGATGACGGCGCCCATCGTTCACATCGGAGACCACCAGCCATCGTGACGGCGCAATTTGCGTGTACCAGGGCCAGACGGTCCTGTTGCTGTGGCAGTCATTGCAGGACTGCGTGAGCATGTGGTCGATCTCGGGCGGGAGCTGTGCGATGGCTCTGAGATTGTGCGAAGGATCTTCGGGCGGATTCGTGGTTGCCGGGCGATAAAGCTGGATCGCGATGAAGACAACCAGAACGATGAGCAGTATTCGGCGAATCATTATGTCTGCGCTCACTCCTGAACTGGTTAGAACAGCGTGTTCTGCTTACGGCCAGGCTTGATCTTGAAGTGCTCGTAGGCGAGATGCGTGACCATGCGCCCTCGTGGCGTGCGGTTCAAGAATCCGATCTGGATCAGGAATGGTTCGTAAATCTCTTCAATCGCGTCGGGTTCTTCGGCCAGCGCAGCCGCCAAAGTATTTACGCCCACCGGTCCGCCGTCATACTTTTCGATGATTGTCAGCAACAGCTTGCGATCAGTTTCGTCGAACCCGTGCTGATCGACTTCAAGCATTTGCAGCGCTGCTTGCGCCGTCGGGCCATCGATCTTGCCTCCGCCACGCACCTGCGCATAATCGCGGACGCGCCGTAGCAACCGGTTGGCAATACGCGGTGTGCCCCGCGAACGGGAGGCAATCTGGTGCGCGCCGTCGCTATCGATGGGCACGTTGAGAATCTCCGCCGAGCGCTCCACGATGAACTTCAGATCGGCGTCAGTGTAGAACTCCAGCCGCAGGACAACGCCGAAGCGCGAGCGCAGCGGCGCCGAAAGCAGTCCCGCACGTGTCGTCGCTCCGATGAACGTAAACGGCTTAACTTCCATCGTATGCGTGCGCGCCGAGGGTCCCTGCCCAATAATGATGTCGAGCTTGTAGTCTTCGAGCGCCGTGTAGAGCAGCTCTTCCAACTGTGCCTGCATGCGGTGGACTTCGTCGATGAAGAGCACCTGCTTATCGCGCAGGTTGGTGAGGATCGCCGTCAGGTCGCCCTTGATCGCTAGTGCCGGACCCGATGTCTGCTGGAACGTTGCTCCCAGCTCGTTGGCGATGATCGTCGCGAGTGTGGTCTTGCCCAGTCCCGGAGGTCCGTAAAGCAAAACGTGGTCAAGCGCTTCGCCACGCGACTTCGCGGCCTCGATCGCAACCGCGAGGTTCTCTTTGACCTTCTTTTGTCCGATGAATTCCTGCAGCCGTTGCGGCCGGAGCTTTAACTCGAAGGAGGCGTCATCGTCGGTCGGTACAGCCGACACGATACGTTCGCGAACATCTGAATTGGGGTCGTTGGGAACCACTCATCCGGATACTAAGCCGAACGTGGCGGGTGTGGCAATCTGGGGAGTTGGCGGATAAGAAAATGCCTGTCTTATTCGTCTACTCGCGGCTCGCCGACCTCGGCAATCACTTCCTGCGCGATCGAGTGTCCCTGCTCATAGGTGACCTTGAGCAGCCGGACATGCCGCTTGCGGTTCCGGGTGATCGCGTAGGCAGGATCGAACTCCTGGAACGAGGAGACCAGGTCCCAGTGCTCGTCGGACATCTGCCAGACTTCGTATTGTTGGAACTTGTCCACGGCCGAAAGTCTAGCCCAGTTTCGTCCGGTTGCAACCCACGGTTGAATCGAAAGTAACCCCGAGCGCATCTCTTAGTAGGTCCCTCTGACAGCGCGAAACGGGCTCCGCGGAAGGCGAAAAGTTGCAGCTTTTGGCCTTAATCCGCTAAAATGTCCTTTTGCAGAAAGGGTTTTGAAGCAACATGAAGGCAGCCGTTCATCCTAACTACCATGAAGTCCGCGTGCACTGCGCCTGCGGCAATACTTTTGCTACCCGGTCGACCCACCAGGGCGACATCAACGTTGAAATCTGCTCCAACTGCCATCCGTTCTTCACCGGCAAGCAGAAGTTGATGGATACCGCGGGCCGTATCGAGCGCTTCCGCCGCAAGTACGACAAGGCCGCTCCCGCCGCGAAGAAGTAAGATCGCATAGTTTGGCAAAAGCCTCCGTCCAGCCACGGAGGCTTTTCTGTGTTTCTGCGAACTACTTGGTCCGCTGCCGATACCACTTCTGCAGCACGAAGAACGCCTTCTTTTTCTCGCCCCGATCCGAAATGAGTCCCTTGCGATTGAAGTAGTCCTGCACGCCCGGCAGCAAGCGGCGCGGGGAACGGAAGTCCATCAATATCCAAGGCGACGTTCCGCGCAGGAAAGGAATGCGGTCCAGCATGCCGACGGTGTGCTGGTACAGCGCCTCCTGATATTCCTCGCTGAACCGTGTCTGCGGATCGGCGTGGTTGCCGTACTGCGCGTCAGCGCCAAACTCGCTGATCACCAGCGGCTTGTTGTACGGAGTCTGCCAGACAGCGTGATCGATATCGTCGAACGTTCCGCCATACCAGCCGATGTACTGATTCAGTCCGAGCACGTCCAGTTCTGCGCCGAGGGGATCGTCGATCGTCCGCGTGTTTCTCTCATTCTTATGTACCTGCAGGGCCGCGCTGATCAGGCGCGACGAATCCTGCTTGCGCGCAGTCTGCACCAGCTCATGCATGAAGGCCGTCCGCTCGGGAAGGATCGGTGTCTCGTTGCCGATTGACCAGATCACAATTGCCGCCCGGTTCTTATCGCGTGTGATGTTCTCAGTCAGCTGGTTCTCGGCATTGGCAAGCGTCGCCGGGTTCTTCCAGTCGATCGTCCAGTACACCGGAATTTCCGACCACACCATCAGGCCCATTCGGTCTGCCATGCGCAGCATGTGCTCGTTATGCGGATAATGTGCCAGCCGCACGAAGTTGCAGCCCAACTCTTTGGCCCAACCCAGCAGCGTGCGCCCATCATCGTCGCTGAAGGCGCGGCCTGATCGATAGGGAGCCTCCTCGTGAATCGATATTCCGCGCAGGAAGACGGGTGCACCGTTCAGCAGAATGTCGCGCCCGCGGACTTCGATCGTCCGGAAACCAATCTCGTCAGCAACCTTATCTGTTGGTGACTCGATTTCCACGCGGTAGAGCTTCGGCCGCTCTGGCGACCACAATTCCACTGCCTTCGCATTCAGCGAGATGGCGGCATTCCCACTCGCATCTGTGGTGAAAGTCTCTGATACCGACAGCTCCGGAATGCGCACCATAATCTTCAGCCCAGCGACGGCCTCGCTTAGCTTCACCCAGCCGGCGATCTGGTCTCGCGTGCCTGGCTTCAGTTGCACCAGGTAGTCCTCCAGGAACAATTGCGGTACTTCCACCAGTTGCACGTCACGCGTGAGCCCGCCATAGTTCCACCAATCCGTATTCGTAGTCGGCACAGCTTCTTTCTTGCGCGTGTTGTTTACCGAAATGACGACAGAGTTCTCGCCATCCACCAGCTGCGAAGTGACTTCGCAGTTGAACGATGTGAATCCGCCTTCATGCTCGCAAATCACGTTCCCGTTTACACCGACACGTAAAAGGTAGTTGGCTGCGCCAAAGTGCAGGAACACACGCGTGCCCGCTTGCTTGTGGTAGCTGAATGTCTTCTCATACCAAACGGTGCCCTCATAGAAGAACAACTCCGGCCTCTGCGTATTCCAGTCTCCTGGCACCTTCAGCAGCGGGCTGCGATCGAAGTCGTACTCCACCAGGTCTGACTTAGCCTTCGGCTTTTCGTTACGGAAAAAGCTGCGGTCATTCAGCTTGCCGTCGTAGGTGACGGTGCCGACGTCGTACTGGTCCACTACGAAGTGCCAAACGCCATTGAGCGAAATGGTCTTTCGCCCGTTCACGTTTGCAATAAGGGGAGAGGGCTTTGGCGCCAATTGCGCCGACAGGCA
>DASTGW010000474.1:0-3852 GCA_035718705.1 Terriglobales bacterium
AGGTTGGATCCGTCGATCTATGCGAATCAATAACTTACAGACAAGTCATTGATTCCAAGGATTTTGCGTGACAGACGATACCCCCTCCCCCGGTGACCATGATTCTAAAGGACTTATTTCACAGACCAACAAAACAAAGGACTTAAATAGCCAGTAAAACCGGTTCTCGGTTATCGGTTATCGGTGCTCGGTGCTCGGTTTTCGGTAAAACACTCTGTCGAGATTCGGTTTTCAAAGAACGAAAGGTGGCGAGCCGCTCGAAAAAAGCGTCTTCACCACCTTATATTTTCAGAATAGCAAGTTGAACTGGGTGACAGGCCAAATAGTGCGAAATAAAGTTTAGAGGCTGTTTCGAGAAGGGAACAAATATCTGGCGATGGGAGGACCAGTGCATAGATGTTTCGTCGGGCTCACGCCCTCCTCAACATGACCTGCATACTCGAGTTAGAAGAGAAGCCAGAATGGCGAAGGGCCAACTTACCAGGAAGATATTGAGCTCTCGGGAGTGGCTCGAACGCTCGCGCGTGGGAGCCGAGTTTCGCGGAGGCCAATCAGCCTGCAATATCAACGAACCTGCGTAGCAGAATCGCTCATAATCCAGACTGCGCTGACGTTCCACTTCGCAATTGAAGCAGCCGAAGCTTTTTCTTTTGCGTTCATCGCGAAACGGTTGAACCGAAGTCCATCCGTGCCGAATGAATGTCCTCAACAGTCACGGCCGAAGCCGCGTCAAATTGAGGGAACCGATGCAGGACCGAAATCCTGGAACCGGCTGTTTTCGTTCATCGACGACTGAAAGCCGCCGTTGATCGATTTCCCTTGAGCCATCGTCGCTAGTACGTTGGCCTTCACTGCATAAGACGGCGCAGGCCTGGACAGAGATGTCCATCACGATAGCGTTAATGAACAAAAATCGTGAGTAGCTGAAATCAATTTTTACTGACTGGTGCTTTGCGCTCTTCTTTCTTCTGCTCGTCTTCCTTGCGGTCAGCCTGCTCGTCCTCGAACAGGTATTTGTATTCAGGACGCTCCCGGAGAGAAGTCCTGCCAGCGGCCGAGGAGTGATAGAGGGCGCCGAGTCCCCAGGTTTCGCCGGCGTGTCCGACGAGGAACAGCAACAGCAACCCGAAGATGGCGATATGTTCCATGTGCGCGTCCAGGATCTGCCAGGCGATATTGCCTTGTCCCGCGACATGCCAGGTGAGCGCGATCTTGTTGAGCATGTAAACCATGCCGATGAGGCAGGCGGGGCGGGTGGCGAGTCCGAGGAGAAGCGCCAATCCGAGAAACGATTCGAGCATTCCAACGGCGACAGCGTAAACGCCGGGATGCATCCAGAGACTGTGGATCACCGGATAGTACCAATCGGCTGCGGTGGCGCTGGCACGACCGAGAGCCATCTGGAATCCGGATTCAAAAAACATGGGATCGAAAAGCTTGGTGGCGCCGTAGATGCAGAAGGCGAAGCCGATGGCGATGCGAACACCGGCCATCACGTGACGGAAACGCTGATTGTTGTAACTCATGGTGTAGTCCCTGGGTTGAGCGCATCATGCCACCAACACTTGGCGAACGCAATTTGATTTCGAGCTACAAACGAATGCGAAAGCCGGCTTGAAATCCTCTCGATTCGGCGGAGCGGGGCATGGCGAAAAGAGTTGTGCGCGTCTGTCGCTCGAAACTGCCGAGGATGTGCACCAGTCCGGAGGAGCCATGCACCAGGTCGTCGATTCCTTCGAGCCATTCGGGCGGAGGCAGGGCCATTCCTTCAAACTGCTTTGCCCAATGATGATCGACGCCGAGAGCCATAGCGTGGGGCAGCCAGCGTTCGAAGAGCTGTCCGGAGAGCCGTTCGAGGCGGTCGCGCTCGACGGAGTTCAGGAACTCCTGGAAGCCGAGGATCTGACGATAGCAGGAGAGGCCCTTTAGCGTCTTGGAAGTGATGCCGCGGCCGAAGTAGTACACGATGGCGGCGGAGACCAAGATCGCGATCGCCGAGAGCAGCCAGGAAGTTGCGAACGAATAGACGCCCGCCACCTGGATTACGAAGGCAATGAGAAGGAAGACTCCGAGCATGGTGAGCCGCGCCGCTGGAGCGTAAGCCGGATCGTTCCAGTACATGCCTTTCTTGCGCAGCGACTGGAGCACTTGTTGTTCCATCACGGGCACGATCGGATAGAACCGGAGTGTGAGGCTGGAAAGCTTGGTCCACTCGCCACCGTAGAAGGTGTGAAAGAGCAGGGTGCGCTCGTGCGGCTGGAGGATGGTCCACGATTCCCTTGGCTTGACCGCGCGAATCGCGAAATCCTGATGTTCGAAAAGAACACCGGCGTCGGGTTTGCAACGCTCGAGTTTTACATACCCGCGAACTGCGAGATCGATGAGCGTGGCCGTCACGTCGCGAGGATCGAGATGATCGTCAAGCAGGACGCCGACTTCGCCGGGCGTGAATTCTTGCGGTGGTTCATAACGGGGCTCAATGGTGAGATTCTGGGGAGCGGGGATTTTCTTGAGTGCGCGTAATGTGAGCATCGCTCCGAGCGTAACGAGTGGGAGCAGCAGAATGAGGTTGGAACCGATGAACCAGACGAAACGCTGTACGGGCGAGGGCTGGTGGAGGATACCGCCTGGCAGCACGACATTGGTTATGAGCTGGTCCTGAGCAGTGAGTGGTTCGGGAGCTTCGAACCAGATGCGGTCGGGCCCGGCATCGGTCTGTTTGGCAGGAAGGATGCCGTGTCCGCTTAAGTAGGTCTGGGCGCGAAAGGCTGATTGGGCTTCCGGGGGGACCTGGATAAAGACGCTAGCGGTTGCAGTTGGTCCGCGCCAACCTTCTCCGTCGTACCAGAGAAGCTCATCGCGATCAGACAGGAAACGAACGGCGTTACGGACAGAATAGACAATACGAAAGGTCTGCGCACCGGCAGTGAGGATTTGCACTTCGAGGCGCGCGGTTCCGCGGCGAAGCACGTAACGAAGTGGCCGGCCATCGGCCGTGGTGACCTGAAGAATGGTCACGACACGCGGCGAGTGAATGGACCAGGCTCCCGGATACTCGGTGCTGGTGGACCAAACCAGCTTCGGGCCAACACTCTCAGGCACGAATTTTTCGACAACCACAACCGAGCCGTCACGCTGCACTCCGATCACAGTGTCGAGGGAACGCAGTGGCACGGTCGCCGTCGCGAATGACGGAAGCAGGAGTGCCGCGATGAGAACGAGATGCCGCAAGCTGTCAGTTTGCGCCGAGTGTGCGGAACGCGGCAATGAGCAGAAGGGTACGTCCAATGAGTTGCGGGATTAAGTTTCAGAAGAAAGGCCCTGCGCGAACGCAGGGCTTGGTGGAGAAAGACAGCCTACTTCAGTTGTTTCAGAATTTCGCTGATCAGCTGAGGCTTCAGCTTTTCGATTGCCTTGGCGACGGCGTCGGAAAGCTTGGAATTCGAAACTTCCGAGCTATCAGCATCGGGCTCCGCAGCAACAACAGGTTCGATGGCGGCTTCGACGGCAGGCTCTTCCGCGATTTTGTGGGCGAGAGCGTCGGCCAACTGCTGCGCGAGTTCGGCGTCGCCCGGAACTGTGATCTCAGGCTCGTAAGTTGTTGGCTCCGCGATTGCGACGGTGTCGTCGAAGGCGTGATGCTCTAGAGCGATTTCCTGGGGCACGATGAAGGCAGCGGTTTCCGCGTCGGCGCCAACGGCGGCGGCCATGGCGTGGGCCTCCGGTTCAGGAATGGCTGCTAGTTCGGACATCGGAGCCGGCTCGATCATCGCGGGAGTCGCAATGACCTCTACTGGTGCGATGGTTTCTGCGAGTGACGGTGCTGGTTCTGTAATGAAATGGTCGGGCTCG
>DASTGW010000475.1:0-13189 GCA_035718705.1 Terriglobales bacterium
TGATCAAGGCCGACCTCGGCGTGGAAGTCGCGTTCGCTGACGTAGGTGGCTGGGACACGCACGTGAACCAGGGCGCTCAGCAAGGCCAGCTTGCCGCACGCCTGACTGAGTTCTCGCAGTCAATCGCCGCCTTCTGGACCGATCTTGGTTCGCTCGCCGACAGCACTGTCGTCGTCACCATGTCCGAGTTCGGACGCACCGCGCGCGAAAACGGCAACCGCGGCACCGACCACGGACACGCCAACGTAATGTTCGTACTCGGTGGTCCGGTAAAAGGCGGTCGCGTGTATGGAAAGTGGCCGGGCCTTGCGCAGGAACAGCTCTATGAAGGGCGCGATCTCGCGCTTACCACGGACTTCCGCCGCGTGCTTGGCGAAGTGGTGCAGCGCCATCTTGGAAATCGCGATCTGAACGCCGTTTTTCCGGGATACGAAAACAGCGCGAGCGGATTCTTGCGGCTGCTCGCGTAGATCAGCCGAAAACAATTCAGGCCACCTTGCGCAGGTGGCCTCTTTGTTGCGATCCCGAATTCACTGCCGCCCGGAACGGCTTCCTATCGTGCCGCCGTTTCACGCGCTTCATCGGCACTTCTGCCTTCAACTCAGTCAGCATTTGCCGCAATAGCGCCGAAATCACTCGCCGTTGCAGCCGTGCCAACTGCGGCAATGGCACGTACATGTACTGAAAGCGTCCGTCATCGAATGACGAGTGCAGCGAGAATCCGCCACGCCCCAACTTCGGACGCGCAATCGCATGATGCGAGAGCGCGGGTCCGCGATCGGCTTTCGTCGGATGCCCGACGCTCCAATTCCGAATGTTGCGTATCTCTTCCAACCGGCGATGCCGATTCAGCCGGATGGGCGTCGTTTTCAACGCTTCGGCCAAATGGCACAGCGCGTCCTGCTGCAGCACCAGAGCTTGTAAAAGCCCATAAATCGCCAGGAAGCGTTCGCCTTCACTCAACCTCGCGCCGTGCTTCTGAAACGCAGTCACCGCCAAATTCGTCTGCTTGAGCGCCTGCAACGACGACAACATCTGGTTCCAGCGTCCTAGGTCGCGACGCAACTGACGATGATGGAGTGGGTGATCGATCCAGCTCTCAATATCCTGCAGGTGCTTCGAAACACCACGCCGGACGGGCTGTTTGACGACAGGTTCCACTTTCGTTCGAAGCGAATTCTGGACGGTGCTGGTGACAACGGTCGGTAATATTTCAAGATTCGCCGTACTGGTGACTTTAGAAGAAGGCCGCCTGTTCGCTCTTAACGGTAAAGGGGGCACTGCGCGCGCAGCCGGACTCATCTTTTCAAAGGGGACGCGTTCTGTGAGTGGAGTCAGCATCTGTTTCTCACCCACTAAGATGCTGTTTTTCAAACCAGAGATTTACTCGTCCAGCGCGACGAGCACGTCATCGCCTTCGATCTTCAGCGGATAGACTGCAACTCGAACGTCCGGGTTATGCATCGACGCACCCGTATTCGCATCGAATGCCCACCCATGCCAAGGGCAGATGACTTTGTTGGCATCGACCACGCCCTGCCCCAGCGGTCCGCCGCGGTGAACGCACACGTTATCCATCGCTGAGTAGCCTTCTGTCGTGTGGGCGACGCAGATCATCTTCCCGTTCAGTTCAAATTCGCGAGCTTCCCCCTCAGGCGGGAGTTCCGACTTCGTCGTGAGCTTCACAAATCCGGGCATGCGCTACCGCTTCCGCCGGCGGACATGAACGTCGAACGACACCACGCCGTATTGATCTCTACCGGCCACGATCGACAGATCGCGATTGATGTTGTACTCCACGAAGATTCCCTGCTGCGAAGCCTGCGTGAGGTTCGAGATATAGGTGATCGTCACCTTGTTCGAGACCTGCTGTTCCACCGTCAATTGCGCGCTCGGGTTCGTCTGCGTACTGCCGATCTCGGGCGAGATCTTGATTCGGCTCACGCCGAAGAGCTTCTGCACGCGATTGCTGAAAGTCTGGTTGATCGCCTGCCCCAACACCGCGTTCGAGACCGTGTCCGTAAACGTTGTGCTGGTCTGCGTGCTGGCGATCTCCGCTTCTTCGCGAGTGCGGCCAAACGCCAATAGGTTGATGACGTCTGCTTCGGGCAGCGGCGGATCAGAGCGGAATGTCGGCTTCAACCCGTGCGACGGCTGTCCTGCGAGGTGCACCGTCAGATCGTAGTCCCGGACGCGCGTCGTGGCCTCTACGTCCAGCGTCGGTTCCGTCTTCGTCGGATTGTTGAACAGCACATCACCGCGCTCCAACCGATAGTCCTGACCGTTGAAGGAGAACTGACCTTCTGTGAAGTTCACGCGCCCTAGTACCACTGGATTTGTACCCGTTCCCCGCACCCGCAGATCCACATTCCCCGCGAGTTTCGCCAGCGAACTCTGCACCTGCAACTCAGGTGTGGAAACAACATGGAGATTCATGTGAAGGTTGTTCAGCAATGAAGCTTGCGGAACCTCCATCGGTGCGTTGCTCCGCGCCAGGTAATCGGCCAGATCAAACTGATTGTTGAAGCCAAAGCGCGTTACCGTCACGTCGCCCGAGAGCGTAGAGTTCGTCAGCGAGCCCGTAAGCTTCAGATCGATATTCGCCGTGGAACTGACGCCCTTCGGATAGCGCAACCGAATATCGTGTCCCTGCGCTGTCAGGTTGAAGTTCAACTGCGGCCCCGTTGCATAGCCGCCGATCTGGATGTCGCCACCGCCGGTATGTGCCGTCAGCGACTGCACCTGCACGCGATCTTCGGTGAACATCAGCGATCCGTTGATATTGCTCAGACCATTCGGGAAGTCGATCAGGTTCACCGACCCGTTGAGCACTCGGACTTCCCCCTGCAACGTCGGCCGGGCCATAACGCCGCCCATATTGAGGTTGAAGTCCACCAGTCCGGCAGAGTTGATGTCAGGATTAAACGATTGCACCAGCTTCAGATTCAGTCGGCCATTCGCACGCACGCGAATACGGTGATTCCCATTCGCATCCACCGTTCCGCGCGCAGTTAATTCGGTGTCCAGACCGACCATGTGGAAGCTGTCGATCTTAACGACTTGGTTCGCCATGCTCAGTCGAATCGGCTCCGTATTGTGCAGTTCGATTCCCTGCATATCGGCGCGCAGCGTGGGAATTTCCGCCGTCATCGTGAGTTCCTGCGGGCGTGCCAGCGGCCCCTGGAGAGTGATATCCCCACCGACGTACGACTTCGCGCTCACGCGGTTCAACAGCGCCGCCTGGATGAATGGCATGAAGTCGAAGTTATCGAAGTGAACTTTAATGTTCGCAGGGAACGACCGATCGTGCATCTTCACTGTGCCGTCGGCCGTAAGCTGCGCGTTCTGGAAGTTCGAACGCGACGTTACCTTCAGGCTGTCTCCCTGTGTGATGGCCGTAAGCGTCGCATCACCGACGCGTTGTCCGTTCACTACCAGGTTCTGCAGACGCGCACTGGCATTGATGATCGGCGCCTTCGCGGTGCCCGAACCCGTCGCATTGAAGTTGAGCGTGCCCGCCAGGCTCGCCTTCGTCGTCGCCAGCCGCTTGATCGTCGAGAGCTGGAAGTTTGTACCCGTCGCCTGGAATTGAAACGCAGTTGTGTCTAAGTCGTAGTTTCCCGATCCAGTCACCCGCGCGCCATTGTGGACAACCAGCAGATTGGTGACTCGCGCCTCTTGGTTCAGCAATCGAACATCCGCCTGGGCCGATTTCACCGGTTCGCCGTATACCGTTCCATTCACCAGCTGAACATGGCCGCCACCTTCAGGATTTCCTCGAGTGCCAATGATGTTCAACACCGCCCCAACGGTTCCAGTGACGGGATAGTTGAACCCCGCGATCTGCTGCAGGTCAGAGAACGAAGCATCCCGCACGATCAAGTGCGCGCCGATCGGACTGCTGTCCACAATCAATCCGTCTTCCAGTCCTGCGCTCAGGTCCACGTTCGCCTGTGCTCCGGCGCGCTTCAGCACACCGTTACGAACCAGCAGCGTCTTCGGCGTATAGGTAATGTCGCCAACGCCCGAATCAAGATGAATCCTCGTCGGCTGCGCCGCGCTGACTCGAGAGTTAGGTGTCATTACAGCGGCGAGTGGAAAAGTGAAGTCGCTCGCCTGCAAGTGCCCTTGAATACTCGGAGCGTTCAATCTCCCCGAGATGGTCCCTTCGAAATTCAACTTTCCCGTCAGATCGGCCGCCGTTGAATTCTGCGCATTCAGCAGTCGGAACATCGGCTCGAGCCGGCGAAGATCATCTACCGCGAGCGACAGTCTCAGGCTCTCGGCGGCGACTCCCAACGTCCCTGTCGCCTGTGCGCGTGCACTGGGAATGGCCACGTCCAGCGTATCGGCATGTAACTTGCCAGCGGCCAGATCGAACGTACCGTGCAGTTCTCCCGTCACCGGCAACTCCTCCGCACGCGGCTGAGCTGATGGCGTTACCGTCACATCCAGATCCGCTACTGCCCTTGCCACGCTGCCCTTCCACCGCGCTACCACGGTTCCCTGCGCGGTTCCGACCAGGCGCAATTGTCCGAAGTCAAGCTTCTTCGTCGAGAGCACTTCAGCTACGTTGCCTGCTGGCATGGCATCCACACGTAGACGCGCTAAGCCGCTTTCCGGAGGAGCAGGCTTGCCATTGCTTTGACGAGCACCGGTGAAATCGATGATCGTGATATCGCCTTTCACGATGCCGCCAAACACGCGTCCGACTACGTGCGTAAGCTTCAGGTCGCGTTCATTCAACGTGAAGTCCGAGGCCGCATCGATGTTGCGCAGCCGAAATTGACCGGCCCGGTAGTCCAAGTCATGCAGCACCAACTTGCCGATTGAGCCGAAACTGTCCGCTTCATAGTGCGCGGTGCCCTGCACATCCATCACGCCGCCGCGAAGATCGCTCAACTTCGCCATCTTCCCTAGTTCCGTTCCATCCAGCGACGCACGATACGTAACTTGCACAACCGGCTTCAGGAAGTCGACCAGCGATCCGCTTGCATCGACTTTCGATTTCCCGCTCACCATGTGGAACCCGCGAAGGTCGAGTTTGTGGGGATAGAGACTGAACTCCAGTTCCGCGTTCGCCTGGGTTGGCAGGAACGTGGCATACTTTGCCGTCATCGAACTCAACGACACCTTGCCGTCGTAGCGCTGAGTGGTCCCAACTACGTGGTCCATGGACGCGTGCAGATCGTTAACCGAAAAATCGAGCGGCAATCTCTGCTCGTTCACGATCAGTGTTCCACCATTCGCCTCCGCATGGCGTACGTCAATTTCAAACAACCTCTGCACCGGATTCTCACCGCGCTTAGCCACCACCTTCGGCGTCGGCTGGTTCGTGTGCCCGTCTGGATAAACAATCAAGTGGATGACCGGCTTCTCGATCTGCAGCCATCGCAGCCCGACCTCGCGCCGCATAAACGACAGAATCTTCACCCGAATCAGCAGACGATCCGCGTGCGCATATGGAACTTCACCCGATTGTTCGAGTCCGTGGATCGTTACGTTGTGCAGGTCAAACTCGAGCTTCGACAGGTTCCATTTCAAATCGCCGATTTCGACCTTGCCGCCAGTCGCGTCTTCCAGTTGAGTCACGATGCGACCGCGCGCCCAGGAACGGAAGCTGTCGCTCGTCAGATAAATTGCCGCGGAGATAAACAGAGCAAGCACCAACACACCGATCGCCCCCTGAATCCACATGCGACGCTTTCGGTTGATGGTTTTCTCAGTCATTATTTGCTCTCGCTGATCGCCGCTTGGCCGTCGTCCCCGATCTTTGGGAAACGAATATCCGCGCCATCGCGCAGGGTCTGCACCCATGCGGTTATTTGCTCATCCATGCGCTGCTGCGTGATGATCTCTCGGATCTTGTCCGCAACATCCGTCAGCGGCGCGGGCTGTGCGCCCTGCCTCTGCAACTCGGGCACATAGTGGTCGCGATAGTAGTCACGGATCGAGCGGAATTCCACGCGCACCAGCGGACGCATTCTCGCATCCAGGAAGCGCAACACTTCCAGCTGCGACTTCACTTTCGCCCGCACATCTGCATCAGTCACTCCGCCGCTGTCCAACAATCTCTTCCAATCGGCATCGGACTTCGTGTGGAACTCATCCCGCAATTGAGCGATCCGCGCATCCACGTCGCCATCGGAGACTGGCGTAACCGAGTATCCGCGCATCTGCTCGCGAACCAGTTCCTGGTCAACGAGGCGATTAAACACGTCGCGCTGTTCAGCTTCCGTGAGCGAGTCCGCCTTCCGTCCCGCCATCATCGCTTCGCAGCGCAATTCCATCTCCCAGTCGCTCTGCAGAATCGGCGTGTTATTGACGATCGCCACCAGCCGGTCGAGCACCTCACTCGGCTGAGCAAACACACCTCCAACACATATCAACAAGACTGCCGCGAATTGGAAGAATCGTTTCACTAGAATGTCTGGCCTATGCTGAAGAACACGTTGATGCGCCGGGTCGTGTGCGGCGCGAATACTGGGTTACCGTTCACGTCCGGCTCAAAGGCCGGGTAGGTCGACGGATTCAAGTTGTAGCCGAAGTCCACGCGCACCGGTCCAATCGGCGTGCGATAGCGAATTCCGCTTCCTACCGCCTGCGACATATACGCGAAACTGCAAAGGTTCGATGTCGCCTCGGTCCGGCAATCCGTCCGATGTGGCTGGTACCATCGGCCCAGGCTCTTGATCATTTCCTTGCCATCCATGAATACATTGCCGAAATCGTGGAAGAACACGAAGCTGAGATTGTCCCCGAGGTAAGGCAACGACACCGCCGGCGTTCTCAGTTCCATCGAGTTCACAATCACGGCGTTCCCGCCCAGCGGAGTTCCTGTCGTCAGATCTCGCGGACCCGCCTGGTTCAGCGCAAATCCGCGCAGCAGGTTGGAACCGCCGGCGAAGAAGCGCTCGGGAAGCGGTATGAAATCGTTGCCGAAAGGTTCGGCAACTCCGATACGCAGGTTGCGTGCGAAAACCCATTGCGCATTGGCGTTGGCATTCTTCTTCTTGAAGGGGTGGTAGGTCGCATTCTGGATCAGGAAGCGCCCAAAGCTCGATTGCGATCCGAAATACTTTGTCGAAACACCCGTATCAAAGGTCGTGAAGTTGCCGTTGTGCGTATCGATGGGATCATCGCGTTTGTCTCGAATGTAAGAAAAACTTGGCATTCCCACGCGCACTGGTCGCGAATACAGGGGCACCTGGTCGGGCGACACTACCACGTTACTGGCCTTCACACGCCGATACGTTAGCCGATACAAGAAGCGGCTCACGCGACTGTAACGATCTTCCGCCTGCACTGAACCTTCGAGTCGCTCCGACGTGAATGTCGTTACGTTGATCGAGTTGTCGTAAAAGGCGGTAAACGTCAAGGTCCACTGTGGCAGGCCGAACCAACGAGGTGCTTCGTAACTTATCAATCCTCGCTTCTGCAATCGACCGATCGTCGTTCTCAATGTAACGGTGTGCGCTAGTCCGCGGAAGTTGATGCGGCTTACGTCGAATGAGGCCCGTGGACTCACTCCCGTGCGCCCCTGGCTGCACGCGAGTGACGTCTCACCCTGCTCGGCCAGTTGCTGGCACGCCCTCTGGTCCGGCTGTCCGGTGCTTGCTTCCATTCCCAGTCCGTAGTTAAAGGTCCAGCGCTTGGCCTCCTGGAACTGCACCAGCACGTCTTTGTACTTCGCGTCACCATCGGGGTTTTGCACGGCCATCTTCACTTCATTGAAGACGCCCAGGTTGTATAGATTCGACTGCGTCTTCGCCATCTGGCTCTGGCTTAGTGGATCACCAGTCTTGATGTCCATTTGCCTGTCCACCACGTAGGGGCGTGTGAATTCCAGGTTTGACTTGAGAATGCGATCGACAAAGAATTGCGGACCTTCGACGATCTTGAAGGTCACATCCATGCTGTTCGGTACATTCGGCGTGGGAAGCACGCTCGCTTCAAACTGCGTGTTGGTGAAGCCTTTGTCGAAGTAGAAGTTCAGGAGCGCATCACGGTCGAGCGCTACGTTCGAGTCCGAATAGGATTGTCCCGGTGCCGTATTCGCGATCGGCAGCTCGTCCTTGCCGAATGACCTGTTCCCTTCGATGTTCAACGTTCCAACGCGCGTCTGCGGACCTTCATCAATCACATACTGAACCGCCAGGTTTCCGTTTTTGCCCTCGTAATCGTCCAGAATTTTGCCTTCAACTTTTACGGCGAGAAATCCGTTCGACCGATAAAGCCCGGTCAGATTGTCGACATCCTGGCTCATCATCGCCTGGCTGAATCGCCCATGCGAAAGGATCAGGCTCTTGGCTTGTACCTGCAGGCGCTCGCGCAGTAACGTGTCCGAGAAGAAAGGTGGATTTTGCCCTTCGCTGATGTACTTCCCCGGCTTGATGTCGAAGAGCACCTTCACCAGGTCGTGTTTCTCGCCACGATCTACGTCATAGATGATGTGGAGGTGGTCCTTCTCCTTCACATAGTCCTGGTTGAAATTCACCTTGGCGTCGAAATAACCGTTCAGTTGCAGATAGTCGCGGATGTTCCGGCGCCCTTCATTTAAGAGATCATCGTCGACAGCATTTTCTTCATAAACCGGAACGTACTTCTTCAACTTCCCACGGCTGATGCTGGCGCCATCCAGATGAATGTCAACCGTCGGACCGCGCTGGATCTTCAACGTGTAGTCCAGCAAATTGGTGTCCGGATGATATTGCCGGTCTATTAATGAAACTTGCGATTCAAGCCTTCCCTGCTTGGTGTATCTTGACCGCAATCTTTGTAACGCTTTGGTTACGCGCTCTTGATTGACCGTGTGCCCCGGATCAAGGTCGGCGATCCTGGCAACTTCCTCGGGGGAATATCCAGCATCGCCTTCCACCAGCAGCTGACCAATATGTGCCGGCTCACCCGGAGTGACCTTAAAGTGAAGGTCCGTTAACTGCGTCTCCGGATGCTCCGTCTGCTCCACTGTAACCTCAGATTTATAGAAGCCATTCTGGCGCATGAGAGTCTTCATGCGCTCGATCGCCTGATCGATCTTCACCTTGGTGACTGGCTGTCCTAACTCCAGTTTTGCCGAATCAATGATTTGGCTGTTCGTAGGGCGCTTTGGCGCGCCGTCTGCGGTTAGTGAACCCACGAAGAAGTTTGGCGTCGCAACAAACACGAGCGTCAGTTCCTGCGGGGACGTCTGTTGCGCCTCGACCTGCAAATCGGAGAAGCGTCCGGTCGCGTACAGCGCATGCAGGCTTTGACGAATCTTCTGACGGTCGAGTGGCTTTCCTGTTTCCTGCGCGATCACATCGCGCAAGTGATCGAAAACTCGATCACTCTCGCGCAATCCGCGGAAGCGAATATCGCTGACGATCTTGCCTTGCAATTGATTCAGTTGCCCGAGAGGTGGCAACGGAGGAATGGGTGAAGGCTGCGGCGTAGTTGCTGTGCTGGAGGAAATCGGATGGGCAAGATCCTGTGCCAATGCAACGCGTCCGGCCATAAGGCCAGCCAGCAGCACCAACGAAATCATTGTCTTTGCCGACGTGAAATGAATGCGCACGCTATGCGTATAACGACTGGCCAGGCAATTCGTGGAACGCGTTTACCTGCGCTCCTAAGTCACTCAATCTATTCACAAAAAACGCCTTGAGCAGTGTACCCGTTCCCGTACCCTTTTGCGTCTCGCAATGCTGTTGAGGGTGACTCTTATAATAATGGGGGAAGAGCTACCACGACATGGCCATTAGCAGCGAAGAGCGGTATTCGCGACAGGTGTTGTTTGCCGGTATCGGTCCTCAGGGACAGGAACACCTGCGAAAAGGCCGAGTTGCGGTCGTTGGCTGCGGCGCGACCGGCTCCTCGCTGGTCGGCCTTCTGGCGCGGGCCGGCGTTGGTTACCTAAGGCTCATAGACCGGGATTATGTGGAACCCAGCAACCTTCAGCGACAGGTGCTTTTCGACGAAACCGACGCCGCCGAGTCGCTCCCCAAGGCAGTCGCCGCTGCCCGGAAAATTCGAAGCTTTAACTCTGAGTTGAACGTTGAAGATCGTGTCGCTGATCTAACGCCGGAAAATTGCGCGGAACTCCTTTCTGGCGTTGATCTGATCCTCGACGGTACTGACAACTTCGAAACCCGGTATCTGATTAACGACTTCGCCGTCGCGAACGACATTCCCTGGATCTACACTGCGGCGGTCGCCAGTTATGGTGTTGCGATGAACGTCCTGCCCGGCGAAACAGCTTGTCTGGCCTGCGTTTTCCCTGATTCGCCCACCGGACTCGTCGAAACCTGCGATACCTCGGGCATTCTGAATTCGGCGGTCAACTTGATGGCGTCAATCTCGGCCACCGAGGCTCTCAAGTTACTTGTGGGCGCCAAAGACAAGCTTCGCCGCACTTTGATTTCGTGGGACGTCTGGCGCAACGAGCATGCCGAAATCTCAGCGGCCAAGCCGCGTTCCGATTGCCGTTGCTGCCAGAGTCGCGATTTCATTCACCTCGAGGGCGAAGGCCGTCCGCACATTACGCTTTGCGGACGCAATTCCGTCCAGATTCACGAGCAGCATCGGCCAGTCAGTTTTGCGGACCTGAGTTCCAAACTGGCGGTGCATGGCCAAGTCCGGCACAACGACTTCGTCCTCAAGTTCTTTCGCGACCCTTATGAAATGACGCTTTTTCCCGACGGACGGGCGATTATTAAGGGGACAACTGACACTGCCGTCGCCCGCAGTCTTTATGCCCGTTTTGTGGGCAGTTAACCGCCTTTTTTGGGCGCGAACCTTACATCATCGGCCATTCCCTTCCGACCCGCGTTAGCCCCGCGGATTAGGCATTCAAGGTAGCTGTCAAAGTTGCTGAATTGGCCAAAAATGTGGCATCCCTGAACTTCTCAGGGCAATCCAAGGATGTAAGCGGCACGTGTATCTGGCGAGTGCCGCGGGGGCATTTATGAAGTTCGCATCACTTCTCACCGTTCTGCTCGCATTGGCCATTGTTGCGCCGGCACAAGTTACTGTCGGCAACAACGGCTTTGCCACCTCGTCTGGCGCTGCGTATCCCGCAACTCCGGTTTCGCCGCCGCTGGTGTATGCGCCGATCGTTCACCTCGACCAGGGCGCAACCCAGCCGATGCAGGCGACTGCGGCTGCCAACGGCGTAATGCCAGTGGTTGCTGTTCAGGCAGCGACAACTGAGACGCAGACGACAACAGCTTCAGCGTCGAACGAGCGCCGTCCGTTTAACTTTGGCGTTGCCCAGTTCGGACGCGGCATGGCGCAAGGCGGAGTCGGCCAGACCATCAACGGCAAGAGCCTCGGCGAAGTCGCCCGCGAACTGCGCCATGGAAATGCTGCTCCCGTAAACGCCCGCACATTCACCAACAGTGACATCAACAACCTGAAGCCGTCGGGCGGAATCAGTGGTGCTGCGACTGCCAGCAATCACAAGCAGGACAATTGGACTCCGGACAACGGCGTGATCAATCCGAATGGAATGGTCGCGCAACCGGACGCAGTTGGAGCTCCGCAGAATCCGGACAACGCTCCCAAGACTCCGTTCGGAACGCCGAAGTCGAGCAATATCGATTCCAATCAGCCGACAAGTCCGCAAGCTTACGAGACTTCTGGTCGACAGCCGTACGAGATGGCGCAAAACAATCAGCCGCCAATCCCGCAGGACCAGAACGCTGCAAGCCAATCGGACACGACCGCACCGGCCCAGAATGAGAACCAGGCTGCACAGCTTCCGCACACGGCCAGCAAACTTCCGCTGATCGGCGTGCTCGGATTGTTCACGGTCTGCATGGGCTTCTTTGTCCGTTACCAGCGCGAGCGCGAGAAAGCCCGTCCCGACAGTCAGTAAATAAGCGTTTTCTCTCCCCCGATCGAAGCCCTCGGTTCGCCGAGGGCTTCGTTGTGCCTGGGAGGTTTGGTTCTCGGTTATCGGTTGTCGGCTTTCGGTTACGGCACCTTCACTCTGTTCACTATCGGTTCTCGCTGCTATCCTTCCCCTTCACTCGAGTTGAAAATGGCCCAATCAAGCGAGCTGACTTCCACGACTGTTTCCCGACCTGAACCTTCCGTTAGTTATCGCTGGCTGGTGCTGTTCTTCATCAGCCTGACGATGTTCGGGAACTACTATCTGTATGACAGCATTGCGCCGGTCGCTGATCTGCTGAAGTCGCAGCTCGGATACACGGACCAGAACATCGGTCGACTGTACTCGATGTACAGCTACTCCGCTTTCCTGCTGCTGTTGCTGGGCGGAATCATCATCGACAAGATCGGCACGAAGAAAGCGGTCACGCTCTTCGGCGGACTTTGCACGATTGCGGGAATCGTGACGGCGCTCTCGGCGGACGTGCATGTGATGTACGTTGGCCGCTTCATTCTTGGGTTCGGGGCGGAATCGCTGATCGCGGCAGTCACAACTGCACTGGCGAAGTGGTTCAAGGGCAAAGAAATCGGACTCGCGTTCGGCATCAACCTGACGATCGCGCGACTTGGATCGTGGGGAACGGATTATTCGCCGACCGTTTTCAAGAGCGCGTACAGCAACTGGCACGATCCGCTTTGGATCTCGGCGGTCATCGGCGGGTTTTGCATTTTCGGCGGCATCGTTTATTGGCTGCTCGAAGCGGCTGCGGAACGCAAGTATGTCATCGGACAAGCTGGATCCACGGACAAACTCGTTCTCAAAGACCTGCTGACGTTCGACAAGTCCTTCTTGTTCATCACCGGACTTTGTCTGACGTTTTACGCGGCTGTGTTCCCGTTCCGTTCGTTTGCGATCAAGTTCTTCCAGGAAGGTTATGGAATGACGCGGCCCGAAGCCGGACGTCTCAATGCCTTCCTGCCACAGGCGGCAATGATTGCGACGCCGCTGTTCGGACTGCTTATCGACAAGGTCGGCAAGCGAGCGCTGTTCATGGCGATCGGGTCGCTGATCATTGTTCCGGCATATTTGTTGATGCTTCCGTCGCTTCACATTACTCCTTATGTTTCGATGACGCTGATCGACATCGCCTTCTCGCTGATCCCGGCGGTGATGTGGCCGTCGGTCGCGTATCTCGTCGACGAGAAGAAGCTCGGTACCGCTTACGCACTGATGGGCCTGATCCAGCAGGCCGGCGTGGCGGTGATCGATGAAAGCATCGGCTTCTCGAACGATCACCTGGGGGCGAGCGCGGCGAAC
>DASTGW010000476.1:0-4206 GCA_035718705.1 Terriglobales bacterium
CATCGCTTCATGGAGTCGCCGAACTCGATCGCCGTGGCGACGAATGCGTTCGGCATGGGCATCAACAAGCCGGACATCAGGTTCGTGCTTCATTACAACCTGCCCGGCAGCGTTGAGGCGTATTACCAGGAAGCTGGACGCGCCGGCCGCGACGGCGCACCGGCAGAGTGCATCCTGCTCCATGGATATCGGGACGAGAAGACGCAAGAGTTCTTCATCGACAAAATCGGTGAGAACAACACGGCACTCAAAGACGCAGATGTTCGCAGGTTACAAACGCACGCGAAACGCAAGCTCGACCTGATGTCGAATTATGCGAACTCAGCGCGCTGCCGGCGTCGGCAGATTCTCGATTACTTCGGCGAGAGCACGCCGATCACGAATTGCCGCTGCGATGTATGCACCAACACCGTTGCGCCAAAGTTTTCGCCAACGCTCGAGCGCAAGAGCTTTCCCAAACCTAAAGCAGCGAAGGCCGAGATCGTAGACGCGCCACTGGACCGCGAAGCCGAACTCCGCTTCGAGCGCCTGAAACGCGCCCGCCGTGAACTAGCCGACGAGCACAACTGGCCGGCGTTCTGCATCATGCACGATCGCGTGTTGAAAGAAGTCGCGCGCCGCTCGCCCAACTCGGTCCGCGAATTCGCCGCCATCAAAGGTATCGGCGACAAGAAAGCCGTCCACTTCGGGCCGGTGTTTCTGAAGGCGCTCCGGGAAGACTGAGGTCATGCTGAGCGCAGCGAAGCATCTATGCAAAAAACCGCCGAGCTCACGCCCGGCGGTTTTCACTTACAAATTACCAATTACAAATTACAACTCGCTTTATTCCACTTCGTGCTTCGCCGTGTAGCCTTCGCGCGCGATCACCTGCGTCTTGAGAACTTTGCCCTTCTGGTTCTTCACGGTGAGCGGTCCGCCTTCGGGGCCTTGTAACTCCACCTTCAGCTTGCGATAGGTGCCGTCCTGCTTGGAGTTGGTCGGCTTATACGTAATCAGATACTGGTTGCGAATCTGCGCGGCGACGTCCTGGAATATCTCAGGCAGCTCGCCTTCGAAGCGAGGCTTGTACCAGCGGCCGCCGCTCATCTTGGCGAACGTATTCATCTGGTTGTCCCCCTGCAGGAAATTCAGGTTCATTTCGCCGTAGCGACTAGAGGTGCCATAGCGAGCTTCCAGCGCCATGCGTAAGGCCTCGCCCGTGCTGATGGCGAAGATGCCGACGTCGGGCGTGGCCTGAATCTTTTTGAACACCTTGTCGAGATTGATCTTGCTGAAGGTGTCGATCCCAGTCGAGATCAGGATGATGTACTTACGTCCTTCAATGCGCGAGACGCGATCGAGTGTGTCATAGAGCGCGTCGAAGAGATTCGTCTCAGAGAATCCGGGAATGCGCAACTGGTTGAGCGCGCCGTACACTTCGCGCTTGTCCTTGGTAAAGTCCGTGATGATGGTCGGCCTCATGTCATAGGCGATCACGGCGACATAGTCGTCGGGCTTGAGGCTGTTGGCGAAGGCATAGGAAGCGTTGAGCGCGTCGTACATAAACCAATAATTCGTCGACGCAAACTCGACGAGAAGCACTGCGGTAATGGGCGCTTCGGCGACCTTGAAGTCGGTGATCGTCTGCGGAACACCGTCTTCGTAAATCTTGAAGTTTTCTTTTTTCAGTCCGGGAACGAACCCGCCGTCCTTGGTCGTCACCATCACGGGAACCAGCACGTTCTGCACGTTTACGCTGAGCGAGAAGTCCGGCATGCCCTCCGGGTTCTTGGGGACCTGGCGCGGAGGTGGTGGCGGAGGCTCTTCCTCGGTCTTCTTCTTGGGAACTACGATTGGCCCTACATCGCCCTGCGGGCCGCCGGCTTCGGCAGGCTGTTCCTGCGGCTTCTGTTGCTGGGTGTTCGACTGCGAGCCTTGCGTCTGCGACCAGGAAGGTAACCCGGTCAACAGCACTAGAAGTGCTAAGGCCAAATAGCTCGATCTACGGTGTTTTATCAATTGTGGGGGAAGCATAGAAGTTCCTAAAATCCCTCATGCGGGTAAGCTGCACGCCAGTACCACCAAGTATAGACGCTCTGTCCCCGCATTTTGACTCGGTACAGGAACACATTCTTCCTTCTTCCGTTTACATCTTCAGGAACTCGGGGCAGAATGTCTGCACCAAACACCACTCGTCAGCCATGGACCTCAGCCGTCCGAAGGGGCCAATCGGTAGTATGAAATCTCGCGCGCCTAAGCTCTTCGTCCCTCTTGTATTACTCATTCTGAGTTGCAGCCTGGTTCTGGCCCAGACTGCACCCGCCGCGGCACCGCCCAGCGGAAAAGTTGTGACCATGCCCGTGTCGGAGATCAAGGCCGGCATGAAAGGCGTGGCCTGGACTGTGTTTGAAGGCACACAGCCGGAGCCGATGGATCTGACAGTCCTCGGCGTTCTGAAGAATTCCAACGGCCCGAAAGGCGACATGATCCTCGTGCGCCTGCAGGGCAAGAAACCCGAGTACACAGGCGTCGTTGCCGGCATGAGCGGCAGCCCGGTTTACATCGACGGCAAACTCGTCGGCGCGCTGGCGTTCCGCATTGGCCAGTTCTCGAAAGAACCGATTGCCGGCATCACGCCGATCGCCGACATGCTCGAGATTAACGAACTTGATAACTCCGTCGCTCCGGCGGAGGCGAAGATCACGCAGCCGATTCTTGATACGACGACGAAGACCTCCGGACCGGGCGAGCCGGTGGACGTGACCAAGAGCGTCACCAACATGATGACGCCGATCGAGACGCCGATGGTCTTCAGCGGTTTCTCCGAACAGGCGGTGAAGATGTTCGCGCCGCAGTTCGCGTCCGCAGGTGTCGTTCCAGTCATGGGTGCGGGTTCGGTCTCCGATGAGAAGCAGCCGGAACCGATCATTCCCGGATCGGCGGTAAGCGCGATCCTGGTGAAGGGCGATTTGAACATCGCCGCCACGTGCACGGTGACGTACATCGATCCGCAGCGCCTGCTGGCGTGCGGACATCCGCTGATGCAGTTCGGCCGCGTGGATATGCCGATGACGAAGGCGAACGTGGTGGCCACGCTGCCGTCGCCGCTCAACGCCTTCAAGATCGTGAACACCACGGAAGAGATCGGTGCATTTGTGCAGGACCGTCACACGGGCATCCTCGGCCGCTTCAACCGCGAGCCGGAGATGATTCCGGTCACGCTGGCGATCCACGGCGACAAGACCACCAAGACGTTCCACTACCAAGTGCTGAACAACGCCAAGCTGACGCCGGTGGCGATCATGGCGACTACGTTCAGCGCCTTGCAGGGGCTGAACCAGTATGGTGAGGACATCACCTATCGCTTCAGCGGACAGATCAGCGTCGACGGCTTTCCGCAGGTGAACATGCAGAACATGTACACGCCGATCGACGGCGGTCAGCCGACCGCGTACTCAGTCGCACTGGGACTGGGCGAGCGCTTCAGCCGCATCTATGACAATCCTTATGCCAAGCCGAAGATCGATGGGGTCCGCCTGGATTTCAACCTCACGAATGAGCGCCGGTTCGCGCGACTGGAGAGCGTCCGCACGGACGTGACGGAGGCGCGTCCGGGAGACGAGATCGTGGTGGAAGCGGCGCTGCGTCCGTATCGCGGAGACCGCATCGTGCGGCAGATTCCAATCAAGATTCCGACTTCGACGCCGAAAGGAATTTTGCGCATTCTCGTCAGCGACGGTGATTCGCTTGACCGCATGCGTCGCGCCGGTACGAGCACGCTGTCACGGAAGCTGGACTTGTCGTCCACGATCGCGCAGCTGAACAAAGAGCACATCAACTCGCAGCTGTACGTGTCGTTGCTGGAAGCGAATCCGGAAGCCATGGTGGAAGACAAGGTGATGCCGACGCTGCCGCTCTCGGTGATGAACGTGATGGACGGCATGCGCGGCACGCAGGACATGGTGGTGAGCGGCGAGTCGTCGGTGAACGAAGCCTCCACGCCGCTGGACTATGTGGTGTCAGGCGCGCAGGTGATAACGGTGAATGTGAAGTAAGCAGTGCCCATAAAATGAAAGAGCCCTGCTCCAAAATTTGAGCAGGGCTTTTGTGTGCTTCAGGGATCAATCGTTTTCACTCGCAGTAAGCAATACTCCCGTCCGTTTCGCAATCCAGTGTCCAATCTTTAAGTATCTTCACCTGTTTGCTTGGACCAGCATTTCCCTTCTT
>DASTGW010000477.1:0-4937 GCA_035718705.1 Terriglobales bacterium
TGTATCCGGAAGGCGTGGCTTCCGGTGATCCCGACAGCAACAGCGTTTTGTTCTGGACGCGGCGCGCACCGGAAGTTGAGCCCGCGAACAAGCTGACGGTGGAAGTAGCCCTCGATCCTGAGTTTCATCAGGTCATCGCAACGCAGACCGTGCCGATCTCTGAGGCCGCCGATTGGACCTGTCGGGTACTCGTCGGAAAGCTCAAGCCGGCGCACGTCTATTGGTATCGCTTCACGGACGAACACGGTTACGGCAGCCGCGTGGGACGCACAATCACCGCGCCGCTGCCGAACGATTCACGTCCAGTGCATTTCGCTTTTGTCAGCTGCCAGAACGCGAACCTGGGTGGGCTGCATGCCTATCGGAGAATGATCTTCGAAGATGAGCGCGCTCCCGAAGCGGATCGCCTGGGCTTCGTGTTGCACCTTGGCGACTTCATCTACGAAATGGTGTGGTACCCCGAGGATCGCCCCAGGTACTACGATCGCCAGACCAAAGACATCGTTCGGTACAAAACCGGGGAGAAGATCTCGGACTTCCACGTGCCGACTACGTTGGATGACTATCGCGCTGTCTACAAGTCCTACCTGCATAATCCGGATCTGCAGGACGCGCGCGCACGTTGGCCGTTCGTTCCTATGTGGGACAACCACGAGTTCAGTTGGCAGGGCTTCCAGAGCATGCAAGTCTTTGGCGGGAAATCGCGTCCTGCGCAGACCAAGAAAGTGGCGGCCATGCAAGCCCTCTTCGAATTCCAACCGGCACGTATGGCAAGGCCTTCGAGCACCTCGCTCGAAAGCTTCCATCCTCCGAAGGTCACCGACACGCCCGTTACGACCTTCGACGATCACGGTCTCGGACAAGAGCCCAACAATCTGGCGGCCATCAACAGTCTGAAGGGCTATCGCACATTTCGCTGGGGTCGTCTCGTCGATTTGATCATCACCGATGAGCGCAGTTACCGCTCAGAAGATCCCGGCACCAACTTCGATGATGCGGATTTCGCCAATAAGGACTTCTCCCAGTTTCTGCCGGAGGAGGTGTTTGACATCATCGATGGCGGGCGCGAATACAACAACGAGCATCCGCCCGATACGATTCGCTTCGGTGACAAGGACGTTCCGAACCGGCGCAAGAAAGACCCCGCGCAGACGCTTCTTGGCGCCGAGCAGAAACAATGGTTCCTAGACCAACTAAGAAACTCGCAAGCGACCTGGAAGATCTGGGGCAGCACGACGGGAACCGTTCCAGAGCGCGTTGACCCGCAGAACCTGCCAGCGGGAATCGTGCCGAGTGCATGGCCCGGCGCCGGATACGGCAGCATGGGCGCCGGCGATTTCGGTGTGGCCCCTTACGAGCGCGGACAAATTTATGATTTCGTCCGCGAGCACCGCATCACCGGCTTCGCTACCGTCTGCGGCGACAAACACAGCTTCTGGGCGGGATACGCGGCAAAATCGCTGCCGCCACTGCCTTTTGAACCTGTCGGCAT
This sequence comes from Terriglobales bacterium, assembly GCA_035718705.1. Lineage (GTDB taxonomy): Bacteria > Acidobacteriota > Terriglobia > Terriglobales > Acidobacteriaceae > DATMXP01. The sequence goes on from DASTGW010000477.1 coordinate 1,493, forward strand.
AACATTTGTAGGCGGGTCCATTACCACACCCGGCGGGTTGGAAGCCATGGAGAACAGTAAGGCTCTCAAGAACGATCCGCTTCGCGCGTTGTTCCTCGGGCAAGGACCGGCAGACACGAAACCGCAGCCGACGATCAACATGCTGCTTCGCCACGGAGTCCGCTCCTGCCTGGAGTACAGCAAGAGCGGCGACCTGGCGAAGGCCCGCCAACTCTCGAATAAAAGCATGTCCCCACATCTGACGTTTGTAGACGTGGGTGGACACGGCTACGCCGTCGTTCACGCCACCCCAACCGCGCTCGAAACAGAATTCGTCTGCATCCCTCGACCCATCACTCGAGTAGATAGTCCAGATGGAGGCCCCATCCGCTATCGCGTGCGAAACCGCACACCGTTATGGCGGGCAGGAGAAACGCCAAAACTGGAGACGACGGTTACAGAAGGGGAGGCGCCGTTCTCGGTGTGAGTGGGGACGGGTACAGGGTCCACGAATGACGCTCGCGCGTGAAGTACAGGGCACACTTCTCAGTCGGAGCAAGAGTGGGTAGCTGGTCGGGTCGGTGCTTGCCAAGTCTCAGCTTATTCAAAAACCACCTAACTTCCCCTTGACATTGTCGCGCGCGGTAGTATCCTCCCTTCCTCCCTAATCGGTCCTCAATCCGGCCCTTGCGTTCTGTTGTCACCGACTTCAGGATGCGATCCCTCCGGCCCCAGGCTCCCTCCCGGCTCTGTTACGTATGGGGGTGATGCATGGACGCAAAGCATCAGGTTGGGCGCTCTCAAAAGATACTGACGCTAAGATTTTTTCGCAGCGCAACGTTCGCAATCCTGCTTCTACTCATAGCTTGTTCGGGCGGGTCACGCCGTCAGGCACCCGTGATTCCTGTCGCGGTTACTCCCATCACTGCCAACGTCATTCAGGGAGCCACACAACCGTTCACTGCCAACGCTTTCGTTACGTGGAGCGTCCAGGAGGGCGCTGCTGGTGGAACGATAACTCCCGCCGGACTCTACACAGCTCCAAATGCGGCCGGCACCTATCACGTGGTGGCGACGAATTCCGCGGACAGCCGCTCAACCGGTTCTGCAACTGTTACTGTGCCGGCGGTGGGTCTGACGTTGGGAAATTCGGTCAACGTTGGAGCCGGAGCCACAGCCCAGCTGAATAACCTGGTAATGATCTCGGGAACTGTTAACACTGGCGTTACATGGTCACTGCAGGAGGGAGCCGCCGGGGGAACAATCACGCCTGCCGGACTCTACACCGCACCTATGACGGCCGGCACCTTTCACGTCGTGGTTCAGAGTGTGGCCGACACCCACGTTCAGGGCTCGATCACCGTCAATGTCCAGGTTCTCGCGGTGAGTATCTCGCCGACGTCGGATGTGCTAGGGCCCATCGGAAGGCGTACCATCTCTGCGAGCTTTAATGGCCCAGACCCGAAACTCACATGGACCATCGCGGAAGGCGCTGGCAGCGGAACCTTACTGCCCGACGCATTGGCCGCGGGATTCTCGATCTACATCGCTCCCACAAAACTCGGCACTTACCACGTTGTTGCGACGAGCGTTTCCAATCCCAATCTCAATGCAACATCGGCCATCACCGTTGTGCCATCGGGCTTTCTCGCTGCTTCCGGCCAGATGCAGCAAGGAAGGTCCGCCGCAACCGCAACCTTGCTTACGGACGGAAAGGTGCTGGTGGCTGGTGGCGATGCATGTTCCTTCTTCGGCTATTACTACTACGGCAGTTGTCAGCTCGACAATGCTGACCTCTACGATCCTGCCACCGACTCGTTCACTCCCATCACAAGCAAGATGTCCACCGTACGCGTCTTCCACACCGCGACCATTCTTCAAGACGGCAAAGTTTTGGTCGCGGGGGGTGGAAAATCGACTGCCGAACTTTACGATCCGGCGACGGAAACGTTTGCTTTAACAGGCGCAATGTTGAGCGCACGATCATTTCATTCCGCCACTCTGCTAACCAACGGCAAAGTGCTGATCGCGGGTGGCCAGGGCACTGGCGGCCAACCTCTCACCACGGCAGAACTCTATGATCCGGCCACCGCAACGTTTTCTGCTACGGGCAATATGGCAACGTCCCGTATGGGACATACAGCGACATTGCTTCAGGACGGCACAGTCCTCATCGCAGGTGGTCGAGCAGACAATGCAGCCCTCGCTACTGCTGAAATTTTTGATCCAGTGAAGGGAACCTTCGCGTCCGTTGGCAATATGACGACGGAGCGAACCTTCCATCGAGCTAGCTTACTGGCGAACGGGAAAGTGCTGTTGACCGGTGGAACTACTAATGGGGCTCAGGCAAAGAGCGCCGATATTTACGATCCCTCAATGCAGAAATTCACCGCCACAGGAAACATGATGGTGTCCCGCGATTCTCACGTATCGATACTTCTCGCCGATCAAACGGTACTGGTGACTGGCGGATATGTGACGGGTGCTGACGACTATGTGGCGGAGATCTATGACCCCGCGACAGGCACATTCCATCAGACCGGAAGCATGACTGCCGGTCGCATCCTCGCAGCCGCAACCGTCTTGCAGGACGGGCGAGTGTTTGTGGTCGGCGGATCTGACCTCTCGACAGCGGAGTTGTATAAGTAGCGCGGAACCAAAAAATTGGAGTTGGATATGCGCAAAATCGGATCGCTTGTTTTTCTCATTCTTACCGCCATCGCCGCATCGCCTCAGTCGCAAGAAGTTCCAAAGGTTCCGCGCGTGATCGTCATGGGCGTGAATGGAATGGAATGGGACATCATCCGCCCCCTCGTCATGAAAGGAGAGATGCCGAACCTGACCAGGGTCATCGAAAAAGGTGCCTACGGGAAATTGCGGACCTTGTCTGCGCCCAACTGTCCCAAGATATATAGCGCGATCGCCACCAGCTCCCGTCCGGAGGACAACGGAATTACCGGCTTTCGGATCCGGGGAATCACGGCGAACACGGGCATGCTGAAAAGACAAACGCTCGCATCCATTCTCTCTGAGCACGGCGTCAAAGTTGGCCTCGCCAATGTCCCTGCGACTTTTCCCGCGTTTCCCGTGAACGGGTACATGGTCAGTGGCATGTTGACCCGAGGCAAGAACTGCGAAGACGGAATTTTGTGCTCCCCCAAGCTATCGGAAGTACAAGGTGGAGACGCGGTCTATCCACACAATTTACAGGCGGAACTCATCAAGAATGTAGGCGATTTTTACATCGATTGTTCCCGGATGCCAAGCGCCAAAGAACTGTCTGTGAATGCGCCGCTGACCATCAACAAATGGCTGCAACAAGTTTCCGTCGTTCGCGCACAGCAAACCAAGCTGTTTGACTACCTGCTCAGCCATCACCCCACGCAATTCACGATGCTGGTACAGTCCTGCGAAGACCGCACCGGGCACTGGCTGTATCCGATTCAACCGCACAACGTCGGCTACA
>DASTGW010000478.1:0-3622 GCA_035718705.1 Terriglobales bacterium
ATGGATCTTCCCCAAGTCCGCCGCCTCATCGAAGCCGTCCGCTCCTCGAACAAGACCAAAACCAAGATCATGGTCGGCGGACGCATCTTCAACGACTTCCCGCAGCTCTGGAAAAAAGTCGGCGCCGACGCCTTCGCCAAGGACGCCATCTCCGGCGTGAACACCGCCTACAAACTGGTGGACGCGAAGAAGGCTTCCAACGGAAAGCGCTCAGCTCCGCTGGCGAAACGAACGGTAGCTCGGAAGCGCAGCTTGCAATCGGCATGATATAAATTGACATAGTCAACTATTTAGTTGACTATGTCATATATGTCTCTAGCTGAGGCTCCGGTAGCCGCCGTCCGCCGATTTAACCGCTTCTACACCAAGCAGATAGGGTTGCTTACTGACCATCTCCACAACAGTCCATTCTCGCTGACCGAGGTCCGCGTCCTCTACGAACTCGCCCACCGCGACCCTTGGACGGCTTCCGAACTTGGCCAGGAACTCTCCCTCGACCCCGGCTATCTCAGCCGCATTCTGCGTAAATTCGAAGACCGAAAACTCATCGAGCGCCAACCCTCTCCCACCGACGCCCGCCAATCCACCATCAACCTCACCGCCAAAGGCCGTTCCGAATTCGAGCCGCTCAACGACGCCGCCGCTCGCGAAATCGGCGCTATACTCGACCGCCTCAGCGTGTCTGACCGCGATAAACTCGTGCGTTCCATGCAGACGATTGAAAGTGTGCTCTCACCCGAGCCCTCGCAGGAACCCTATATCTTGCGAACCCACCGTCCCGGCGACATGGGCTGGGTCGTCCACCGCCACGGCCAGCTCTACGCCCAGGAATACGGCTGGGACGAGCGTTTTGAGGCCCTGGTGGCGGAGATTGCCGCCGAGTTCATTAAGAACTTCAATCCCAAGAAGGAGCGCTGTTGGATCGCCGAACGCCGCGGCGAAATCGTCGGATCGGTGTTCCTCGTCCGCAAGGATGACGAGATCGCCAAGCTCCGCCTGCTGCTGGTCGAGCCCTCTGCCCGCGGACTCGGCCTCGGCCGCCGACTGGTAGAGGAATGTATCCGTTTCGCGCGCCAGGTCGGCTACCGGAAGATCACCCTCTGGACGCAAAGCAATCTCACGGCAGCCCGCGCCATTTACCAGAAAACCGGCTTCCAGCTCTCCTCCCAGCAAAACCACAAAAGCTTCGGCAAGGAACTCGTCGCCGAAACCTGGGACCTGGACCTATAAGTGCAGGGCGAGCAATCCTGCTCGCCGAAGTCACATCCATCACCCCTTGGCCCGATCTCCCATGGCCCGATGCTCCAGGGTCACCTCCCCAACCCTTAATCGCGCCTGTTAATCTGATATTCCTGTGCGCGTCTTCGACACCATCTCCGACGACATCAAGGCCATCCTGAATACCCGCATCTGCGACCTTGGCCTCAAGATCGAGGGCTCCCAACTCGAGCCACTCATCGGCCAGATGTATCGCGAGATCGAAGACAAAGGGCTGAAGAAGTTCCATCCCGGCGTTTATCTCAGCGATGAATGGGGATGCCCATCCGGCGAGCCCGTCATCGGCATTCCCTTCTATCTTGCCGACCCCCGTCTCGCCGAACTCGAATCGCAGGTTAACGATCTCGAGAGCGAGATCGAGACCATGATGTACCTGCGTCACGAAGCCGGACACGCCATCAACTACGCTTACAAGTTGCATCGCACCGCCGAGTGGAAGGCGCTCTTCGGACCCTTTCGTCGCCCTTATCGCGATGCCTATAAGCCCATCGCGTTCTCCCGACGTTTCGTACGCCACATTGCCGGATGGTATGCGCAGAAGCATCCTGATGAAGATTTCGCTGAAACTTTCGCCGTATGGCTTACGCCCGACTCTGATTGGCATCAGAAGTACATGCACTGGGCAGCCATCCAGAAGCTCGAATATGTCGATCGTATTTTCGGCGAAATCGGCGATCGCGATCCGCTGCGCAAGCGCGGACGTCCTGATCTCACCGTCGACGAGATGGAGATGACGGTCGCAGAGTTTTACGAGAGCTCTCTTGAGCAGGAAAGCGAGGCGCACGATCTTGCCATCGATACCGATCTGATCGACATCTTCGGGCGTCCGCGCACGCCGCAACCTGAGCTGCGACTTGCCGCCGACCTCCTCCGCGAACATCGAAAGACACTAACAGACAAGGTTACCTATTGGACCGGAGTGCAGCGTCCCAGGGCCAAAAAACTGGTAGAGTCCATCGAGCAGAGAGTGCGTGAACTCGGCCTCTGCGTGAACGCCCGTCGTGAACAGGAACTGCTCACCGAAGTTACGGTGTACGTCACGGCGCTGGCGATGAACTATTTGCTGCGCGGCAAGTTCGTAGAACGTTAGCTTGTTCGCCGCCTCCCCCAAGCCATCGGAGTTACAGGAATGACGAGCTCAAAGCTCAAAGTGGCCGTTCTTTATGACGTGTGGGAAGAAGGTGCTCCGGAACCTGAACCGGAGCCGGAGAAACCCGTCCGTCGCAAGACCAAGAAAAAGAGCGTCCGCAAAAAGAAGAAGGAAAAACACGATCGCGAAGAGATCTTCGAAGCCCTCGAGAAACTCGGGCACGAACCTTTCTACCAGGTCGTTGACGGCCGAACCCAATCACTGACCGCGCTCGCAAAATGCGGCGCCGACCTCGTGTTCAACCTGGTCGAGTCCTTCGCCGGCGACGATACCAAGGACATGAACATGGCCGCGTACCTCGACCTGCTCGGGCTTCCCTATACCGGCAGCGGTCCGCACGGCCTGTTCCTCGCGCAGGACAAGAACATCGCCAAGAAACTGTTTTCGTTCCACAAGGTCGGCACACCGTTCTTCGCCATGTCGTATCGCGGACGCCTCGACCACGCTCACGACGTGAAGTTCCCGCTCATCGTGAAGCCCGTCTCCGAAGATGGCTCCATCGGCATCGATAACAGCTCTGTCGTCGACAGTGTCAGCGAACTGCTGCAGAAGATCCACGACATCCACGAAGAATTCGATACGCCCGCGCTGATCGAGGAGTACATCGAAGGCCGGGAAATCTACGCAGCCATCTTGGGAAGCTATGAAAGCTGCGAAGTGCTGCCGCTCATTGAACTTGATCTCTCCAAACTTCCCAAAGGCACTCCGCGCATCGCCGGGCAGGACGTCAAGTTCGACAAAGAAACGGAAGCATACAAACTGACCAAATCCGCGCCGGTTGAAGACCTCGACGAAGAAATCACCAAGCGTCTGCAGGACACTGCTCTCGGGGCCTATCGCGCCTGCAAGCTTCGGGACTACGGCCGCATCGACATGCGCTTGAACGACAAGGGAGAAATCTTCGTCATCGAAGCCAATCCCAATCCGTGGCTCGCCAGCACCCAGGAATTCGCCATGGCGGCGAAGAAATCAGGCCGCACCTACACCGAGCTCATCGGCGAAATCGTGGACATGGCCAAGACCCGGTACGGCATCACGTAAATCCTCGAGCCACCACTTTAGTCAGCCCACGACTTTAGTCGTGGTGGAGGACGAAGAGTCATCTCTCAGGGCACGGCTTTAGTCGTGCCGCCGACCCCCTGTTGTACAATCCTCCGCCATCGAGACAAACTTATGAAGTCCTGCACCGTACGA
>DASTGW010000479.1:0-17100 GCA_035718705.1 Terriglobales bacterium
ATTATTCGCCCTTACGAGCGATCTCGACTGCTCGCAGCACAGCCGCTGCTTTATTCAGGCACTCCTCGTATTCGCGGGCGGGATCGGAGTCAGCGACGATACCTGCGCCTGCCTGGACATAAGCCTTCGCGCCCTTCATGAACATGGTGCGAATGGCTATGCAGGAATCCAGATTGCCGGCGTGATCGGCATACAGAACAGCCCCGCCGTACACCCCGCGACGCAATGGTTCCAATTCTTCAATGATCTCCATCGCCCGGACCTTCGGCGCGCCACTGAGTGTCCCCGCAGGAAAACAGGAGGCGAAGGCATCAAGAGCATCGAGCCCCGCGCGCAGCTGTCCTTCGACGGCAGACACAAGGTGCATGACGTGCGAGTAGCGCTCGACGAACATGAGTTCCTTTACTTTCACCGAACCGTACTCGCTGACGCGGCCCACGTCATTTCGTCCGAGGTCCACGAGCATGATGTGCTCGGCGCGTTCTTTTTCGTCGGCGCGAAGTTCAGCCTCGATGCGTTGATCTTCGGCGTCATCCTTGCCGCGCCAACGCGTGCCGGCGATCGGACGATATTCAAGTTTGCGTCCCTTCACGCGAACCAGCATTTCGGGCGAGGAGCCGAGAACCCAGGAATCATCCATGCGCAGGTAATACATGTAAGGCGAGGGATTCACCCGGCGTAATGCGCGATAAATCTCGAATGGTTCCACTTCCGGTTCGAATTCTGCGCGTTGCGACAGCACCACCTGGAAGATGTCACCTGAGGCGATGTACTCCTTGGCGCGCTCGACAGCCTGCTCGTATTGCTTGCCCGAGACTGGACGCTTCACCGCCATCTTGCCTTCCACCGGATTCGGGACTGGCGGTTTAAATCCCTTCAATAACTTTGCCTCGATTGCCTCGATGTCAGCGACAGCGCGGTCGTAAGCCTGCTTGGCCGTGCCTTCACGCACATCGGCTGCAGCGATGATGTGGATCTGGTGTCGCACGTGATCGAAGGCAAGCAGGCGATCAAAGAACATCAGCGAGCAGTCGGGAACATCGATATCGCGCTTGGCCATTGTGGGCAAACGCTCGAAGCGACGCACCATGTCGTAACTGACGAAGCCAACCGCACCGGCGGTGAACGGAGGCAGATCCGGCACCTGTGCGGGTTGGTGTTGCTTCAAAAGCTCATGGATCACCGCAATCGGCTGCCCGGAAACGCGCTCCTGCTTTTTGCCGCGATGGATGGTGACCCCAGAGGGATCGCTGGTAACACGCATGTAGGGATTTGCGCCCAGGAACGTGTAGCGGCCGATCTTCTCTCCACCTTCCACCGACTCAAGCAAAAAGGAATAAGGCTCGCGCGCCGCGAAAGCGAGGAAGGCGGACACCGGCGTCAGCAGGTCAGCGCTAACCGACTTTGCGATCGGCACCAGCGTGGCCGAACGGGCAAGAACCTGGAATTCCTTCAGGGAAGGGCGCAGCATTGCCCTCCAGTGTAGCGGAATGCTGCCAATTTGAAGTACCGACCGGTCGGTTAAGACCGATTTCCACGGGAATGCAACGGCGTTGTCGAGTAAGGGTCAACGGCCTTTCGGAACCAAATCCGGCTCGTCCCAAAAGCTCGGGATTGGCATATACTGCCGTAACTTACGAGCGCACCGGCGCCAATAGAAAGCTATTTTGAGGCCGGTTGTTTGCACCTGTGGGAAAGGTGCAAGTGACCGCGACAGAAGCGCATGCACATTAAATTCTGGGGTGTTCGGGGATCGACGCCAACCCCTCAGTTGGAGAACATGCGTTACGGTGGCAACACCTCGTGCGTGGAGGTGAGAGTGAACGGCCACCTCTATGTCTTCGATTGCGGCACCGGTTTCCGCAATCTAGGCAAGTCACTTTCGCGCGCCTCGGAAGAGACCCAGAAGCCGATCCATGCGCACATCTTCTTGTCGCATTTTCATTGGGACCACATCCAGGGAATCCCGTTCTTCTCGCCGCTTTACGAGTCGCCTGAAAATTACTTCTTCTTTCATTCCTCGAGCCGCAGCCGCAGCCTGCAGCGTGCGATTGAAGAGCAGATGGCCGATCCGTACTTCCCGGTCGACATGAGCGAGATGGCCGCACACCGGAATTTCTACGACATCGAGGAAGACAAGATCGCCTTCGACAACTGCGTGTTACAGAGCATGTGGCTGAATCATCCGCAAGGCTGCCTGGGCTTCCGCATGGAGACGGACGAAGGTATCGTCGTTTACGCAACCGATAACGAACCGGGCCATCCGATCTTCGATAAAAATGTTCGCAAGCTGGCCGAAGGCGCCGACGTTCTGATTTACGACGCTCAGTACCTTCCCGAGGATTACGAAGCCAAGAAACGTGGCTGGGGCCACAGCCACTGGCGCGAAGCCATCAATATCGTGATGGAAAGCGGAGCCAAGGAACTCGTCCTTTTCCATCATGACCCGGATCATCCTGACGCATGCATTGATTCCATCGTGAAGGAAGCAAGCAACCACTACCCGAAAGTGCGTGCCGCCGCCGAGGGCATGGAAATACAGTTGTAGATTTGGCTAAACAGCTCCTGCATAAGCCCACTTGTCAAACTGGACACCCCGGGAGTTCTGCTCGCTGGTCACCTTGCCTCCCCTTCGTCCCCAAGCATAGAATCTCCCATTTGGCGCAATAGAAGATGAGAAGGCGGCGGGAGCGCGCCCAAACCCGCATCTTTCGGGATGTGGAATGAAGTTCCCTTACCGCTCGGAGAGTAAATGACCACCATTTCAATTCCCCTGGACCAGGAAACTAATCCATGGATGGCACAAGCGGCGCGCTTTGACATCGCCGCCAAGAAGCTGAACCTCGACGAAGGTCTCTGGCGCATCCTCCGCAGTCCTAACCGCGAACTCACCGTTTACATCCCTGTCCAAATGGATGATGGACACTTGGAAGTCTTCACCGGCTATCGCGTGCAGCACTCGATCGCCCGCGGCCCGGCAAAAGGCGGGATTCGCTATGCTCCCGACGTTTCTCTGGATGAAGTTCGTGCGCTGGCCAGCTGGATGACCTGGAAGTGCGCCGTGGTGAACATTCCGTTCGGCGGCGGCAAGGGAGGCGTTATTTGCGATCCGAAGAAGATGTCGATGAGTGAGCTCGAACGCATGACCCGCCGCTACACGGCCGAGCTCATCGAGTTCATAGGTCCTGAGAAGGACGTTCCCGCTCCCGACGTCAACACCAACGAACAAGTGATGGCATGGATCATGGACACTTACTCCATGCATATGCGCCAGACCGTTACTGCCGTTGTTACCGGCAAGCCGCTGAACATGGGCGGATCGAAGGGCCGACGCGAGGCGACCGGACGTGGCGTGATGGTGGTATGCGACGAAGCCCTGAAGCGCCTCAATATGACGCCGGAATCGACCCGCGTGATCATCCAGGGATTCGGCAACGTCGGATCCAACGCCGCCCGACTGATGCACGAAGCTGGGTACAAGGTGATCGGCATCGCGGAATGGGATGGCGGTCTCTACAACAAGAACGGCATCAACATCGAGGACCTGTGGGAGTTCCGTTATCGCAACGGCACCATCCACGGCTTCAAGGGCGCCGAAGCTTACGACTCCGCTGAACTGCTGATCAGCGATTGCGAGATCCTGATTCCAGCGGCGACGGAAAACGTCATCACCTCAAAGAATGCGGCAAAGGTAAAGGCCAAGATCATTGCAGAGGGCGCGAACGGCCCGACAACCGCTCACGCCGATGACATCCTGGCCGACAAGCACGTGTTCGTGATTCCCGACATTCTTGCCAACGCCGGCGGCGTGACCACTTCGTACTTTGAGTGGGTGCAGGACCGCCAGGGTTATTTCTGGAAGGAGTCGGTGGTCAATGAGCAGCTTGACCACATCATGCGAGCATCGTTCGACGACGTTGTCCGTTACGCCGAAACCCATAACGTGAACAATCGTATCGCCGCCTACATGCTGGCGATCGATCGCGTGGCCTACACGATCCGGCAGCGCGGAATTTACGCCTAATTAATGCGTACCCGAGGCTCGGCCGAGTGCCGAGCCTTTCTTTTTGGGATTCGCAGCGGATAACAGCAACACTCCGGTTGCGATGATCAAGGGCGCGCTAATCACTCCCGGCATTAGCTTGTGAAAGTAGAAGCTCGACAGCACGTGGGCCAGTCCATTGCCGATGCCCACCAGCAGCCCGATTGGAATCGCCACGATCTGCAGCCATCTCTTTTCGCGCCAAGCCAATGGCGTAAAGACCAGCAGAAGAATAATCGCGACGCTCAGGCTGATGATCCATTCTCGAAAGGTAAAAACCGGCGGAAAAGGCAAATGAAAACGCGCCCTGAGCCAGAGCGCGTTGGGGTTATATATCGCAAGAAAGTCGTGGGCTGCCTCGTCCATTACGTGGCAGGCCAGCGAAACGGCAAACATCAGCCACGCCCAGCCGAATCTCGTATTTGCTTCGAGGCTCATCTCACGGCCTCCTGACTACCGGTTGAGAGCTACCTCGTCCCATTCCTTCTGCCATGGTGCTCGCATTTTTCTAGTTGGATTCCTGTCACTGCGTTGCACCAAGACCGATTGGAAAGGGTCCAGTGAACCATCGTTCTTCACTGGCTGCAAATTTAGTACGTAAGCCATCAGCGAATAAACATCCACGTTGGGAAACGGTTTCATCTCCCCGTGTTGAAACGCCGGCCCCGCCGCCAGGAAGATCGCGCGCATATTTTTCGTTTTGTTATCAAAGCCGTGATTGCCGGCTTCGACTTCATGCTTCGCGAAGTACTCGCGCGTGTTGATGGTCCAGTTGTCGTCCGCCATCACCATCACCGGCTGAATACGCCGGTTACCGGAATAATGCCAGCGCTCGGGAACGTTCTCCGCGAGATACGCCTTTCCGTGCTTGATGTTCTTCAACTCCTCGTACAAGGCACGAGCATTGCCATCTTTTGGACGCAGTGCCAGTACAGGTGAGGCGTCCACGATATCGACGGTCTTGGGATCCAGGTATTTATCGAGATAGACGACTTTCTTCGCCGAGATCGGTGACATACCGTGGTCCGACACCACAATGATGTTCACCTGGTCTTCGATCCCGCGGTCGCGCAGCACCTTCAGGATCTGGCCAACTCCCTCGTCCACCTGCTGCAGAGCAGTAACTACTTGTGGCGACATCGGCCCGTTGTGATGACCAGCATCATCCACCATATCGAAATACATCGTGATCAACTGGGGCCGGTTCGAGACCGGTTGGTCGAGCACCTCCGCGACTTTCGCAACTCGCTGCTGGATAGAGATGCCCTCACGCCACGCCATTTGGAACGAAGATTCCACGCCTTCCTCTTTCGCTAACGCTCCCGGCCAGAGCAAAGGAGCTGCGTGGACACCTTGTTTTTCCGCAGTCACCCAGATCGGTTCGCCACCCCACCATCGCGCGTCGTCGGCATCCTTCATGGTGAATCGCGCGTTCATTATCGGGTCATACATGTTGTTAGCCACCATTCCGTGGTGCGCCGGGTAGAGTCCGGTGACGATGGTGTAGTGGTTGGGATAAGTCTTTGTCGGGAATGAGGGGATCATCCACTTCGCCCGCGTGCCGCGTTCAATGAGCGAATGCAAATTTGGGGTATCGATTTTGTCGAGGTAGTCGTAGCGGCAGCCGTCGATCGAAATTAGGAGAACCGTTGGCCGCAAATCGGTGATTCGTTCCGCAGCCGAAGCTGCGATGGCAATCACCCAGACAAGAAGAACGAAAAGTGTTCGAATGGGACGAATACGCATATGAATCGGAAATGCTCGTCACCCATTTAACACCATCCATCAACTATGGACGACTACGTGGGCTCACCTATAAGTGTGCGGGTCAAACACCCTAGAGATAACGATCGCGTAACAAACTTTGGCCGATGCTATTTCTGTTTCACCACTAGCTCGCCATTCTCAACCCGCAAGTCACTGATATATTCCGGCAGTTTCAGCTTCTCGCGCTCTTCCGTGAGTTTCTTCTGTAGGGCGTTGTTGACGAGCGACACCGGAATGATGAGATCTCCCACCTTGAAGCCCGTGGGCTCAAACGTCGCGTAGCCATCTTTTGCTCCCAGCCGGCCGTTGACGGTTACATAGACCTTCTTGCCCGACATCACCGTCACAAACTGTCCTGTGACCGTGTCGCCTGCGAAGCTGACCTGTGGAGCCTCGATGGCTGGCATGCTTTCGCCTGCCGAAACCGGCATCGCCGCGGGTTGCGAGCCATTGGCAGCAGCCGTTTGCGCAAAAGCCGCTTGGATCTCGTCCGCAGTCAGGCGGATTTCGGCTCCGGCGCGTCCTTCGGCCTGGGCTTGTTCCAGCTGGCTGACTTTTGCCTCGAACGATTGCGCCTGCTGGGTCCGAGCCGTGGGTGATTGCGGGACCGCCACCGGGGCCGGCTTCTTCACCGCGAGCGTGAACCCACCGATGAGCACAATCAGAACGATAGAACTGATGATGCGACGCACCGGGACTGGCTTCTTCGGCTCCTCAAGCGGCATGAAAGTGGACTCCGACAGTAAGTATCCGCCTGCCAAAGTGGTTTGAAATCGTCACCGAAGTCGTGGGACCTGAGGAACCGCGCACACATCCCGGACGGTACTCATTGAGTCCCACAGGGCTGACATTCCTTCGCCGTTCCTGTAACTTACGGGCTCCTCTATTTCATGTTGAAAACTACGCAGATAGGAGAGTCGATGCGTCGCTTACTGGCCATCTCTTTGAGCTGTTCCCTGCTCATTTCCACCCTTTGGGCCCAGGGACCGCAACCGAATCAGGATTCCATCCTGGGCTTCACAGCGGCGTCCAGCGCTACCGAGCGAGGTTGGGAGCAGAAGTTCAAGGCGATTCCCAAGCCCGAGCTCATGAAGCAATACATGCAGCGGCTGAGCGCTCGACCGCATCACGTCGGCTCACCTTATGACAAAGACAACGCAGAGTGGATTCTTTCTCAGCTGAAGTCATTCGGCTGGGACGCAAAGATCGAGCAGTTCGATGTGCTGTTCCCTACGCCTAAAACGCGCGTTCTGGAAATGACGGAGCCGACTCGCTTCACGGCCAAGCTGGAAGAACCAACCCTCCCGAACGACCCCACCAGCGGTCAGAAGCAGGAGCAGTTGCCGACTTACAACGCCTACTCTCCCGATGGCGACGTCACCGCACCGCTGGTGTTTGTGAACTACGGACTGCCTGCTGACTACGAGCAACTCGAGCGATTAGGCGTTTCCGTGAAGGGTGCGATCGTGATCGCAAAGTATGGCAATTCGTGGCGGGGCGTGAAACCGCGTGTCGCATGGGAGCACGGTGCGATCGGATGCCTGATCTATTCCGATCCTCGTGACGATGGCTACTTCGAAGATCGAACTTTCCCCGAAGGCCCTATGCGTCCGAAAGACGGCGTGCAGCGCGGAAGTGTGATGGACTTCCCGCACGCTTATCCAGGTGATCCGCTGACGCCAGGCATTGGCGCGACTGCCGACGCCAAACGCCTTACGATCAAGGAAGCAAAGAATCTCGCCCAGATCCCCACGCTGCCGATCTCTTATGGCGATGCGCAACCGCTTCTGGCGGCACTCACCGGTCCCATGGCTCCCGAAGCCTGGCGGGGCGGCTTACCGATTCCGTATCACGTGGGCGCCGGCCCAACCAAGGTTCATCTCAAGTTGGAATTCGATTGGAAAGTGCGCCCGGTTTATGACGTGGTTGGAAGACTCGCCGGTTCGTCCGAAGCAGACCAGTGGGTGGTACGTGGCAATCACCACGACGCGTGGGTGAATGGCGCTGAAGACCCGACGTCCGGCCAGGTTTCCCTGCTGGAAGAAGCTCGCGCGTTGGGTGAGATTTATAAGCAAGGTTGGCGCCCGAAGCGCACCATCATCTACGCGGCGTGGGACGGTGAAGAACCCATGTTGCTGGGTTCGACCGAATGGGGTGAGCAACACGCTCAGGAACTGCAACAGCACGGCGTCGCCTATGTGAATACCGATGGCAATGGCCGCGGCTTCCTTCAGGCTGAAGGTGCTCATTCGCTGGAGGCGCTGGTCAATGGCGTCGCCCGTGATATCGATGATCCCGAGTCCGGCATGTCGGTGTGGAAGCGGCTGCAAGCCGCACGCATCTACGAAGAGAAGAACGCCGATGCACGTGCGCAGTTGCGCCAGCGTGCTGATTGGAAACTTGCTCCGCTTGGTTCCGGCACCGATTACACCGTCTTCCAGCATCATCTCGGTGTGCCGTCGCTGAATCTCGGCTTCTACGGAGAAGACGACGGCGGCATTTATCACTCCATCTACGACGACTTCTACTGGTTCACGCATTTTTCCGACACCGACTTTATCTACGGCCGCGCGCTGGCCCAGACCATCGGCACGACGGTCATGCGGCTCGCCGATGCCGATGTCCTTCCTTACCGTTTTACGAATCTATCCGATGCAGTGAACGACTATCTGAAGGAAGTGCAGAACTTGCTCAAGCAACGCCAGGATGAAGTAAAGGAACGTAATCGCCAACTGGACGACAACGTCTTCAAAGCCGTCAACGATCCTCGGCGTCCGACCGTCGCACCGAAGCGTGAGGAAGTACCGCCGCACATCAATTTTGCGCCGCTCGAAAATGCTGCTGACGCTCTCGCCCGCGCCGGCGAGCACTACAACAAGGCGTTATCGACCGCCCTCGTCGGCAACGTAGACGCAACGCGGTTCGCTGCCCTGAATGAGAAACTCCTCACCGCCGAACGCTTGCTCCTCAATCCCGACGGCCTCCCTACTCGCCCTTACTACAAACACATGCTCTACGCCCCAGGACTTTACACAGGCTACGCTCCGAAGACGGTCTCCGGCATCCGCGAGAGCATTGAGTTAAAGGACTACAAGCTGGCCGAGTCGGAAGTGCCAAGGGTCGCAAAGGCGGTCAGCGACGAAGCAGCTTTCGTGGAGTCAATCGCGAAGGAACTCGAACAGCTCTCTGCGAAATAACCACTCGCTTTGCAAACAGAGAAGCCCCGCTCCAGGCGGGGCTTCTTTTCTGAGTAGATCTAGTTCACGTTTACATTGATGGTGGCATCGGCGCTTGGCGTTGTGAATCCGCTTGGCGCCACGGCGTTAACGGTGCTGGTGGCGGGATTTGCGCCCGGCGTGAACAGAACATTCGCACTATTGGAACCGCCCGGGAACGGAAGCGGTGTCGGAGTGATGGTGCCAGCGTTAGCGTTACCCAGTGAAACGGTGACATTCGGACTGAGTCCCCCACGAACCGACTCCGCTGCTTCCGGAGCAAACGTTGACGCATTTAGCTGATACGCCAACACGGTAACTGTGGCCGGGTTTCCACCATGCAGTGTCGCAAAGTCGTCGCCGATGCCGTTCGGGCTGGCCAGTATAAAGCCGCCCGGGGTCATACTGACATTGGCCGTGGCCTGTGCAAACGTATTGCTGTTGTCTTTGATTGTGATGGTGGCGTTTCCCGTAGCAGTGGTCGATTGCACGTAAAACGCCGGGAACAGGGCGCCGTCTTTTCCCTGGCCTGCTGGCACGGTCAGCGTGATGCTGGACGATCCGGCCGTCGTCGGACTGCTGGAAACCAGTACCTGTGCGTTGTTGCTGCTCACTGTGACCTGAATTCCACCAGTCGGTGCGGGGGCATTGAGGGCGCCGAACCCAGTTACCTGCAGGTTCCGACCAATCTTGTTTTGCGAGAAATTTAACGACAGTGCCGGCGCGTTCACCACTGCATTGAGCGTCCCACCGCTTGTCGGAGTCGACGACCCATCCGGCTGCTGCACGGTTAACGCGGTCGTTCCGTTAGCAACGGGATGGAATCCCATGTCCGAGTTCGTCGAATCGCCACCAACAAACACGGCCGATGGAGAATTCAGTGTCCCTACATTCGTATTGGCACTTGCCACCGGTACAGCAACGAAGATACCTCCGCGTACCGTTCCTGAGACGGCTGGGTTAAATTGCGGATCCAGACGATATGGCGTAATGGTTAGCGGTGTATCTGCCGATAGCGGCGCCGGTGTAGTAGTGAAGTCGTTCCCAATTCCTTTTCCACCATTGATCAGGAATGCTGAGGGCGTAAGCGCCACATTCGCCGTGCCATTCTGATATCCAGTGGCGGTGGCGGTGAGTTGTACGATACCGGACGAAGTTAAGCCCTGAATCACAAACGGTGGGAAGCCGCTGGTTGCACCCGTACCCTCAGGCACCGTAAGCATAATGCTCTCGGATCCCAAACTCGTCGTATCCGTGGACAGGAGCACACTGTTCGGATCGCTGCTGGTAATCGTCACAACCACTCCGCCCGTCGGCGCAGGAGTGCTGAGTCGCGCAGTACCAGTCACTTCCAGGTTGGCACCGATGGTCGCCGGGTTGATTTGAATAATCGGAGGCTGCACGGTAGCAGTCAGACTGGTCCCCATAGCCGGCACAGTGAAGCCGGCGAGGCTCGGTGTCCCAAGGCTCAAGAGGGTCGTTCCCTGGGCAATCGGATGGAACGTTATCGAAGATCCATTTGAACTCGCGCCGGTAAATTGTGCCGGACTGTTCACAACCGTTCCCGCTGCCGGTGTTGCACTGTTGACAGGAACGTTCACCGTCAGGCCGCCACTGATTCTCGCGGCCGGGTTCGTATCGTAAGGATTATTGCTATTGTCCAGGTTCTTAACTGCTACGGTAAGCGCGCTGTCCGGCGTGCCGGCGATCGTGCTGAAGTCAGAGCCAGTGCCATCGGGACCCACGAGTACAAATCCAGACTTGCCTATGGTCACGTTCGCCGTGATGGTCGGATAACCGGTTGCCGTTACGGTCAATGTAGCGGTACCGGTGGAACCGAGTGCCTGCACGTAGAAGCCGGGGAAGATGGAGTCGGCGCCCGCGTGGATACTCGGCGTTATGCTGACCGATCCTGCGGTGGTGCCGGTGGTGTCCGTCGAGAGCAGTACTTTGGAAGGATCACTGCTGGTGATGGTCACTGGCAACTCGCTGGCCGGCGGCGGGTTGATGGAAACTGTGACCAGTTTTTCAAGATTGGCACCAAGGGTGACGTCGCTCAGCGACAACGGGGACACCGTCGCATTTCCGGTGAGCGTGACAGCTTGCGGACTCCCTCCCGCATTGTCGGTGATGTTAAGCGAGGCGGAACGGGCCCCTGACGCAGTAGGGCTAAAGGCAACGTTCAAGGTTGCGCTGCTTGCCGGCGGCACAGCCACATTCATCAGCCGCGACGGCCGTCTTCCTGTCTGCGCAGGCGCAGACATCGTGACGTTGAAGTCCGAATTGTTCGCTCCCGAGAGACCGACATTGGAGATCACCAGCGTCCCGCTGCCGTTGTTGGTGACTGTTACCTGGTTCACGGTGCTTGTATTGCCCACTAATATGCTGCCGAAATCAATCGCTGTGGGGGAAACGTTGATGCCGGCAGAAATCGTAGTGCCGGAAAGTGTGATCACCTGCGGACTTCCACTCGCGTTGTGAGCAATATTCAGAGTCGCGGAACGAGCTCCGCTGGCCGTCGGACTGAATGCAACGAGTAGCGCGGCTGATGCGCCCGCGTGAAGCGTGTATGGCAGATTGAAAGCCGAACTGGCAACCGCACCGCGCGCAATGCGCGCCAGACGTACCTGCAAAGGCTGCAGCTCAAAGGTGAAATCAGACGGATTAGCGCCGGCGAGCGTGATCGAACTAAGGACGAGGTCCGACCCGCCGGTGTTCTTGATAAAGAGGCTGGTAGCCCCGCTGGAAGTCCCGACTGTCTGGTTGTTAAAGGTCGCAGTCGTCGCATTGATCGAGAACACGGGACCGGATTGTGCCAACACACTGGTCGCCACGCTAAACAAACTGAGAATTAGAAAGGCAGATAAGATGAGCAGCGTGCGATGCCGAATGATTTTCATACCCGTCCGAATTGTTTGTGCACACACCAAGACGAGAGTGCAAATTCCGCACTCGAGGGGGAGGGCAGGATTCTATCGAGTACTACAGCAGCGTCAACCGCCTGATGTTATTAGCCCGATGGGTGATGTCGAATCTGTTTGCTGCAAAAAGAAAAATACCGCCTGCAAAGGCGGTATTTTGCGATCAAAAACTGCAGATGATTACGGGGTCGTTTGCTCGAGTTGTCCCTTTTCCAGTTTGTCCTGGCATTCGATGCAGTAGCGGGTCCACGGTACCGCTTCCAGGCGCTTGGCATTGATCTCATTGCCGCACGAGATGCATTCGCCATAAGTGCCCTCCCGGATACGAGCGAGCGCGCCATCCACCATCCCGAGCATCTGTCGCTCGTTGGTACTTTGCGTAAACAGGAATTCTTTGTTGTAAGAACTGGCCGCTCGATCGGCGATGTCCTGAGCGATGTCCTCACCCTGATTTCGACCGTCCTGCTGGCGATTCGAGACGATTTTCCGCAGTTCGACCTGACGGTCTTCCAGCTTCTTCTTGAATGTGTCTAAACGCTTCTTGTCCATTGCCATATTTGTTGGGCCGTAACTCTTTCGCAGCCAATGCCTCTGGGAGAATTAAAAATCATATGCCCCGCTTCTTGCCTTCGTCAACCAAGCGGGTTGCGCCTAGCGTTGGATGCCTGCTGCCATAGAGGAGCGTGAACCTCATCGCTGCAAACAAAAAAGCGATCCTTCTCAGGATCGCTTTAAAAGAGGCAAGAGGAAGGGAATCTCAGGGAAGGCGATGCAAGACGCCGTTCCGCTACGCGGAACGTTCGATAAGGAAAAGTTGAAATCTCAGGAAGAGGGTAGCAAACATCAGTGTCAATGGCCTCTTTTGTTGAACTTGTAAGCAGCACGCCCTAATCCAAAGCTGCCGCACCTGCCTGTGGAAAGATTTAACCCTATTTCAAATCAGAGGTTTATCTTGAATTGAGGTGTGACTTGGTGCGGAGTAGTCGGCGGGCAACGAACGACTCACCTTAGGTATTCAGATACCAACCCTATGCACTCTGCTGCTTACCTTGCGCGGCCTGATTCTGTTCTTCGATCGCCTTCAGCTTGTTCAGTAACGCCTTGTAACTGATCTTCAGAATCTTTGCCGCCTGTCGACGATTCCAGCGCGTTTGCGCAAGCACGCGTTCGATCGCCTCGCGTTCCGCTTGCATCGCCGCGCGACGTCCTATCTCGAGCAAGGATGGCATCTCCTGCTCGGCACTCCCATCCGATCCTGCAGGTGGCGTAAACGGCACGACAGCGGCGGGAATTACCGCCGACGCTTGTGTGTTGCCGTCACCTTTCGGATTCCAGAGAGGACTGCTGCCACTCGTCGATGACACAATTGGCTTGTGGATCGAAAGCTCGCGGATTATCTGCGATTCTTTCCCCACAATCGTGTACCGCTTCACCATGTTCTCGAGTTCGCGGATGTTGCCCGGCCAGTTGTATTCCATCATGCGACTGACGGCGTAATCGCTGAAGGGCGCCGGGCTCTTGCCGTAGAACTCGCTGTACTTGTGCAGAAAGAAGTCCAGGAAAACCGGAATTTCTTCGCGACGCTCGCGCAGGGGCGGAATATGAATGGTGACAACGTTCAAGCGATAGAAAAGATCTTCGCGGAAATGACCTTCTTCAACCGCACGCTCCAGCGGCTTATTGGTGGCCGCGAGCACGCGGACATCGACTGCGATGTCACGCTTGCCGCCTAATCGAGCGAACTCACCGTCCTGCAAAACATGCAGCAGCTTCGCCTGCAACGCTGGGTGCATTTCGCTGATTTCATCGAGGAAGAGCGTACCTTGATTCGCAAGGTCGAACTTGCCAAGCTTTTGGCGATTGGCGCCGGTGAATGCCCCTGGTTCGTAGCCAAAGAGTTCGCTTTCCAGCAATTCGTGCGGAATCGCCGCGCAGTTCACTTTCACAAACGGCTTCTCGCGGCGGAGCGAGTGCCCGTAAACCAACCGAGCGACGACTTCCTTGCCGGTTCCGCTCTCTCCGCGAATAAGGACCGTGGCGCTGGTATCGGCGACCTGCTCGATTGTCTGCTTCACTTCCTCCATTTTCGGGCTGGTCCCGAAAAGCATGGTGAAGTCGCTCTGCCGGCGCACTTGATCGCGTAACTGGGTGGCCTCTCCAGCCACACGCTGCTTCTCCAGCACGCGCGCCACACGCATTTCCAGATCCCTGGGCTCGAACGGCTTGCTGATGTAGTCTTCCGCCCCGGCTTTCGACGCTCTGAAGATCAGGTCAGGACTGTTCTGACCCGAGACGACAATGATGGATACCTCGGGCTTGATTTGTTTCAGCCGTTCTAGGGTGTCAAGGCCGTCCATGCCAGTCATGGCCATGTCGAGCAGCACCAGCGCCGGATCGTACACCCGGAACATGCGAATCGCTTCTTCGCCGCTCGCTGCGGTGCTGACCTCGTAATTCTGCCGTGTCAAATAGCTGCTCAGAAAGCGCGACATGCTGGGATCGTCGTCCACGATCAGCACTCGTACTTTTTGTGATGGCATATCCCCGGAACTCCTTTACGCCTGTTTAGCAGAGACAAACACTAGTTTGCTCTACTGTTGTTATCGATCTGGCTGTTTCTCTGGATGAAATCCCGAACCTGCGCTGGAGCTCACCCCCACCCTCTTGCCCGGGCAGTATTGTACTTCGATTCCTACTCTGTGTATTGGAATAGCAAATATGAACCCTGAGTTGCCTAATAATTTAGGCTGGGACGGCATAACTGGAGCTGACTTGGGGTTTTCGGGCCGGGATAGTGACCATGAAAGTGCTGCCCTTGCCCAATTCACTATCGACTGAAATCGCCCCGGAGTGGGCCTCGACAATGCGCTTCACGATGGCCAACCCCAAACCTGTACCCTCGCGATGGCGAGTGGCGGCGTGCCGTTCCACCTGGGCGAATTCATCAAAGATCAGGTCCTGGTCCTCGGGGGCTATGCCGACCCCCGTATCGGTGACGGAGATCTGCACCGTCTCCGCTCCGGTATTGTGCTGCAGGCTGACGTGGATCTTTCCTCCCGCACCGGTGAACTTCAAAGCATTTCCCATCAGGTTGATCACAACCTGCTCAATCCGATCGGCGTCGAACAGCAACCGCGGCATTTGTGCTGGTAAATCGGCGCTCAGATGAACGTCCTTTTTCGCGGCTTCCGTTTGAAACAGTCCCACGACATTGTTGACCAGCGATGGCAGATCGGTAGCCGCAAAGTGCATGCGCATCTTTCCCGCTTCAATTTGCGTGATGTCGAGCATTGAATTAACCATGCGAATCAGCCTCTGGCACGCCGTGACGGATTCATCCAAAAGCTCTTTCTCTTCCGTCGTCGCACGGTCGTCAAGTGACTCCATCAGCATGGAGTTGTATCCCATGATGATGGTGAGTGGCGTGCGCAGTTCGTGCGTCGCGATGCTCAAGAACTGCGTGCGTAGACGGTCGAGTTCCCGCAGCTTGCGGTTCGCAGACTGCAATTCCAGATTATTCTGCTGAAGCTGTGCGAAGAGCGACGCATTCGAGAGTGCCAGAGCACCCTGTCCTGCGAGCGCCTGCAGATACCGCAGGGCCGAGGCATGAAACTCGTATTCATCCCCGTTGTTGTGCGCGAGCAGCACGCAAACCAGGCGCCCATTCCCGACCCCCGGCACCAACGCAAAACTGCCCAAGCCCGCGTTCCTTGCCCACTGCAACAAAGCCGGTGGGCATTCCTGGCTGGTTAAGCAGTATCCCTGTTCGAGCACTCCTCGCAGCAGTCGATCCGATAGAATTCCCGCCAACTCTGGTCTTGGAGTCTCCGCGGCGTCGCCAAAAAACGGTATCAGCTCCGCTGCCTTAATCCGCAGCACCTGTTGTGCCGCTTCTTCCACCATGTGCGCGATCTTGTCGCGATCAAAGTTCGCCGCCACCGCCCCCGCGACTCGATAAAGACTCTCCACTTCCGACAAATGCTTGCGTTCCAGCGAACGCTTCACTGCCTGCTTCAGATCTGGAACTTCGATCGGCTTCAGCAGGTATTCATACGCACCGAGATGAACAGCTTCGATCGCGGAACCCACCGACCCGTATCCCGTCATCATGATCGTGACTGTGGATGGCGAGCTCTTTTGCACCTCTCCGAGTACCCCGAAGCCATCGACTTCCGGCATTTTCAGGTCGGTAAGGACCAGATCGTAATGATGAGCACGGATCGCCTTGAGCGCCTCTGCCCCATTGTCGGCGATGTCCACACGATAGCCGTCCTCACGCAGGATCGCCTGCATGGTCAGCCGGACATTCTTTTCGTCATCAACGACGAGGATTCGTGCTTCGGGAACAGCCATGGAGAATGAACGCGCCCGGGCAAACTTCACCGGGAACTCTGGTGGATTCGATGCAGAATTGCTGCTAATTGCTGGTTCTCTAAGGTTTTTTTCGAGCGCAACGCAAAAGTTAACCCCGGGCAAACGCCCGGGGTCAAAGGGAGAATGGATCGTCTAGTTCGCGGCTTTTCCTTTACCGCGCAAGAAATGATACGGAGGCCACGGTCCGCTGATGGCCAGTTCGCAGTTCTTCAACTGCCGCGCAGCCGAAGCATAACGATTCTGATATTTCTCCACCGATTTGCTGTCAATCAGGTGAGCAATATCGATCAGAATCCCGCCAGAATCAACTTTTTTACAGCTGATCTCTTCCGCCAGCGGATTGAAAAGTCGATGCACCTGCACGGACAGCGTCTTCGCCTTGCTTTGACGGTCGCGATCCAGTGCAGCGCGCTCACGAAGCTTGTTCAGATATTCGATTCCCACCGAAGCTGGAAGCGCTCCGCTTACCTCACGCAAGGCTCCGTCACGCACCACGAGTTTCAGGTGCATTTCCGATTTGCCACGTAGCTGGTTGACGTTTTCCTGGAAGTGTCGCCGATTGGACCGCACCGCGCGCCGCAACGCTTCATCGCTGTCGAACACGGTTCCAAACTTGAAAGGCAGGACCGTCGACATTTTGAAGCATTCGCTGATTACGCGGGCATGGTCGAGGGCCGATTTTTGGTCCAGCGTCGACGATTCGTACGGGCTGACTATGACCGCAAAATCGCCGCTGGGATAGCCAAGCACCTGGCTGCCGCCGATGCCTTGTAGTGTGTTG
>DASTGW010000480.1:0-25404 GCA_035718705.1 Terriglobales bacterium
CACCGCGGCCTGGACCTGGAACATGTTTTTCCATTCTCCGAACCGGGAAGCGGTGATGCCGCTTGCTGCTCTTGGGGGGATTGGCGGGTTTATCGTCGCGATCGTGACGGTGTTCAAGAAGAACTGGGCTCCGATTACCGCGCCGATCTACGCGCTGCTCGAAGGGCTGATTCTCGGCAGTCTCTCCGCGTTATTCGAACTGCGGTTTCCGGGAATCGCGATACAGGCTGTCAGCCTCACCTTTGGCGTTATGATCGTAATGCTGCTGGCATATCGATCGCGCATCATTCCAGTGACGAACAAATTGCGGATGGGGATCGTAGCCGCGACGGGGGCTATTGCACTGCTTTATGTGACCCAGATGATCTTCGGCTTCTTCGGGCATACTTTTCTCAACAGTGTGAACGGCTCTACGACGATCGGGATTGGTTTCAGCTTACTGGTGGTCGGAATCGCAGCGCTGAATTTCGTGCTCGACTTCGACTTCATCGAGCGCGGCGCCCAGTTTGGAGCTCCGAAGTACATGGAGTGGTATGGCGCGTTCGGCCTCATGGTCACGCTGATCTGGCTCTACATGGAAATGTTGCGGCTGCTCTCCAAGTTGCGCGACCGACGCTAAGTTCGAGTGAACCGGTTCGACGTCATCATCGTTGGCGCTGGAGCAGCTGGCCTGATGTGCGCCATCGAGGCAGGTAAACGGGGACGGCGTGTAGTCGTCCTCGACCATGCAGAGCGCATCGGAAAAAAGATCCTTATCTCCGGCGGCGGACGATGCAATTTCACCAACATTCATTGCCGTCCGGAGAACTTCCTCTCTCGCAATCCTCACTTCGCTAAGTCCGCGCTGGCGCGTTATACGCCCGAAGATTTCATCAAGCTGGTGCGGAAGCATCGAATTCCTTATCACGAAAAAACGCTGGGACAGTTGTTCTGCGATCGCTCGGCGCAGGACATCCTCGACATGCTGGAAGAGGAATGTCGGGCGGCGAAGGTGGAAATCGTTTCGCGGACGAAGATCACGGGAGTTAGCAAACCGGAGCGGTTCGTGGTTGCAACCGCTGGTGAAGGGTATGAGGCGAAGTCGCTGGTCATCGCATCGGGTGGGCTGTCGATCCCGAAGATCGGAGCAACTTCGTTTGGATACGACGTTGCGCGACAATTCGGATTGAAGATGGTAGAACCGCGACCAGCGCTGGTGCCGCTGGTTCTGAATGCAGAAGATCGGAAACGCTGGTGCAGTTTGGCGGGCGTTGCGACCGAGATAATCGCGTCGGCGGATCACCAGCAGTTCCGCGAAAAGATGCTGATTACGCATCGTGGGCTGAGTGGTCCGGCGATTCTGCAGATTTCGTCCTACTGGAGGCCGGGCGAGGCAATCACGATGGATCTTGCTCCGCAGCGCGAGTTGGCAACACTGCTGAAGTCAGGCAAGCGCGATGAATCCTCGCTGAAGGCTGCGCTACATACGGTGTTGCCGCATCGACTGGCAGATCGCTGGGCGGAGGTGAATGCGCCGGCGCGGTGGACGAATGCGGCGATCGACGATTTTGAGCGGCAACTGCATCACTGGAAGGTCGTGCCGGAAGGAAGCGAAGGCTACGCGAAGGCGGAAGTCACCGCGGGTGGCGTCGATACCGACGAGCTTTCGGCGAAAACGATGGAGAGCCGCAAAGTTCCCGGGCTTTACTTCATAGGAGAAGTGGTGGACGTGACTGGGCACCTGGGCGGCTTCAACTTCCAGTGGGCATGGGCTTCGGGCTTTAGCGCGGGGCAGGCAGTGTAGATGAGTGCCCAGTATTCAGTGAAAAGCCGAGAACTCTAGCCGCTAGATAGAGGCCTGGCCTGTTCGCGATATCCTGTTAGAGACAATGCCACCCATCATTAATGCACAGGGGATCTCGAAAGCGTTTGGCGCGACGACGCTGTTTCGGGAAGTTTCCTTCACTATTTCGGAAGGAGCCCGTATCGGGCTGATCGGTCCGAATGGTTCGGGCAAGTCCACACTGCTGAAGATTCTGGGTGGGTCTATTACACCCGACTCGGGTGATGTCGCCGTCCGTAAGCGGACGCGCATGAGTTATCTGGCGCAGGAGTCGGAGTTTGAAGCGGGTGAGACGCCGCGCTCCGTGATGAAGCGAGCGCTGGTCGCAACGCAGGTTCCTGAATCCGAATGGGAGAGCCGCACAGCTGAAACGCTCGGGCGAGCGGGTTTTGAAGACTTCGAAGTGGATGCCTCTTCCCTCTCCGGCGGGTGGCGCAAGAGGCTGGCGATCGCCGAGGCACTGGTGACGTCGCCGGACATCCTGCTGCTGGACGAGCCAACAAACCATCTTGATCTGGCGGGGATCGAGTGGCTGGAAGAACTGCTCGCGCAATCGACGTTCGCTACGGTTGTGGTCAGTCACGACCGGTACTTCCTCGAAAACGTCGCGACGGAAATGGCGGAGCTGAACCGGGCTTACCCAGACGGGTTGCTCCGGGTGACGGGCAACTACAGCGAATTTCTTGTCCGGAAAGAAGAGTTCCTGCTGGCGCAGGCAAAGCACCAGGAGGCGCTCGAGAATCGCGTGCACCGCGAGATTGAATGGCTACGTCGCGGTCCGAAAGCAAGGACCACAAAATCCAAAGCGCGGATCGAAAAAGCGAATGATTTGATCGGCGAACTAGCGGACCTGAACAGCCGCACGCGAACGGCGACGGCCGATATTGACTTTTCGGCGACAGACCGCAAAACCAAACGGCTCATTGAACTCGAGGGTCTGGCGTATGAAATCGGTGGACGAACGCTGTTTCGGAACCTGAACTTTACCGTTATGGCTGGAACTCGGGTTGGGCTGGTGGGTCCTAACGGTAGCGGTAAGACTACACTGCTGCGGCTGGTGAATGGCGAGCTGCGGCCGGACACGGGGACGATCAAGAAAGCGGAGGCGCTGCAGGTTGTCTATTTCGATCAGACACGGCAGCTCGATCCCGAAGTGACTCTGAAGCGGGCGCTAGCTCCGGACAGTGATTCGGTGGTTTATCAGGATCGGGTGATTCACGTGGCATCGTGGGCGGCACGGTTTCTGTTCACCGGTGAGCAGCTGAATCAGCCGGTGGGGAGGCTTTCTGGTGGGGAGCGGGCACGTGTGCTGATTGCCAAGCTGATGCTTCAACCTGCCGACGTGCTGCTGCTCGACGAACCGACGAACGATCTGGATATCCCGACGCTGGAAATCCTGGAAGAAAGCCTGCTTGAGTTTCGTGGTGCGCTGATCCTGGTGACGCACGACCGCTATCTGCTGGATCGCGTGTCGACGGTGGTTATCGGCCTGGACGGTAATGGCGGAGCTGGACAGTTTGCGGATTATTCGCAGTGGGAGGCATGGATTCGCGAAGGCCGGGACAGTGGGCTGCAAAAGAAAGAGAAGCCGGCGACGACAGTGTCCGTCAGCAACAACAGCACCAAGAAGAAGCTTTCTTACTTAGAGGCGCGCGAGTACGAAACCATCGAGGATCGCATTGCAGAAGCAGAAGCTGCTCTCTCCACAAAGCGGCAACTCTTTGAGGATCCTGCGATTGCGAGTGATGCGACGAAGTTGCTGTCGGCACAAGCAGATCTTGAGGATGCACAAAGATTGGTGGATACCCTGATCTCGCGGTGGGCGGAATTATCCGAGAAAAAAGGTTAACCCTTAAGCAGAAATTACCTACCTCGGAAGTTGTCTAAACCCCGCATTTTCATTGACCAGAACCGACGCAACTGTTCCCGCAAGGTTGGGTTCCAATTACTAGCAAGAACGCTCACGGCAAACACGAAAGTTAATAGAGCTGGGAGCAGGGGAGAGAAAATGAAGTTCACCAAACGGCTGATGATGGTAGGAACTCTGGGAATCGCGGGTCTCATGGCCATCCCCGCTTCCGCCCAATGGAACCCATGGGGAAATAACAGCGGCTGGCATCGCGACCGAGATCATGATGGAGATCACGATAGGGATCGTGATTGGGATCGCGATCGAGACCATGACCGTGACCGCGATCGTGACCGCGCTTCCTATGGATATGGCCAGGGCACTTACGGCTCCTATAGCGGATCGCAGAACTCTGCGTACCAACAGGGCGTTCGCGACGGGCAGTGGGACCGCCAGCATGGCCCGCAGCGCCGCTCGCGCAATTGGCGCAATAACGGTGATGCGCAGGCATATCGCCAGGGTTATAACGAAGGCTACAACTCCGGCTACGGTGGATACGGCAACAACAACGGTCGCTGGGGAACCTGGGGCAACCGCAACGGATATCCGAACGGCAGTTACGGTGGTTATGGTAACAACTCTGGTGTCCAGCGCGCGCAACAGATGGGCTACCAGGATGGCTTGAATGAAGGCTCGAAGGATGCGCAGACGGGACACAGCTTCCGTCCGACGGAGAGCCCGGCTTACAAGGATGCTGACCATGGCCAGAGCGTAAGTGGCATGAGCGGCAGCCAGTACAAGCAGATCTACCGCGACGCGTACATGCAAGGCTATCAGCGCGGCTACGGCAACCGTGGCTATCGCCGGTAAACGAACGAGGTTAAGAAGACGCAATCAGCAGTGCGTCAGAATGAGCAGGCGGCCTTCGGGCCGCCTTTCTCATTGGTGGATCAGTTCCGGTCGAGGTCACCGAGATACGACACGATAACTCGCGCGTCGGCGGGCGTGGCGTGCACGTTCGGCATCATCATGAAACCCGTATTCAATGGCATGTTATTGCGGTCGCGATAGACCGAAGGCGGATCAGTGATAAAACGTTCGAGAAAGGCGCGATCATATTTCCGAGCTACATGAGTAAGGTTCGGTCCAGCGCCGCTGAAGTGACAGGTATTGCACTCCAGGCGCATGAAGGCTCGCTCCCCGCGACGAACAGCGGAGGTTTGTTGGACCGCGCTGATCGTTGCAGCAAGAGCCAATATGCCGAGGGCGAGTATGAGCCGGAGCTTCACTCCCTTTAGTATGCGGAAGGCGGTGCCGAGCGGTTTAGGTCATGCATCACATTCGGCGGTTCATGCAAACAAAAAAGCCCGGCCGATTCGACCGGGCAGCTGAGTGCGTCGAAGCTAATTGATCGTGAGCGTGGCATTCGTGGAGCGCACGAACGTTCCGCTCTGCGCGTTAATCGTGAAGGCATATGTTCCCGCCTGGCTCGGCAGAGTGGCTGAACCGTCGCTCGTAAAGGATGAGGATGAGGAGTTAGACGATTTCGAGACTCCTCCGCCGCAGCCTGTAGCCACCAATGCAAGAGCGAGGATCGCAAGCAGTGCAGTTGCGGCCCAGAACTTGCGCGAGCGTTTGCGATCGCCGAAGACGAACATTCCGAAGGTAAGGCCGGGGAACCACATCGCGAAAGACCCGTGTCCGCTGAAGAGGCTCGCCGTCGTTCCGCTGTTGGCGGAAATGGTGAGTTTGGCAGTCAGCTTCTTCGTTCCAGGAACCACGACAGGCTGGTCAAACGTGCAGGTGACGCCAGCTGGAAGACTGCCGCATCCGAGAGTCACGGGAACGTCGAAGTTGCCGCTGGGTGTGATAGTGACCGAGGTGGAAACGGAGCTACCGGGATCGACGGAAATCTTCGTGGGCGTCGCTGCGAGGTTCAAATCAGCGTTGCTCGGGACTGAGGGGCTCTTCCCGTCCGAGGTGTAACCGATCGCACCGGACATGTGGTTTTTGATCGAAGGCTGTCCTACGGCCTTCACATAGACGGTATAAGCACCTGATGCGAAGCCAAAAGCGGCCAGGTCAACGGAGTGGGTTCCTGCCGGAAGATCAACGACCGGCTGCAGGTTCTGTCCATCGGTAGAGATGAAGACCGTGTAGTGATGAACGGTGTTCTCGTTGCCGCTGATATTCCAGGAGAGAACGCTACCCGACGCGGAGCCTTTGACCGAGACGCAGTTCTCAATGCCCATCTCGATGGCGGTGCCTTCTTCGTAGTCGTTCCAAGTGACAAGTTGCAACGCTTCGAGTTGTTTCTTGCTGGTGTAATGACGGGCGATTTCGTTAAAGGTTTGGAGCCAAGTTTGCCCGCAGTTCTGGTTGATGACGCGGTTGGCGCTCCAGCCGGACATCGTATCGTTAAAGCCTTTCTTCACGGAGCCGACAGTGTGCTTCCCACTTTTCTGGCCGAGGTTGTAGAAGTCCAGCAAATAGCCCTGTCCCCAATCGTTGCGATCTCCAAAAGGACCGATCCAGCTGTAGGCTCCGTCGGCATAGTTTCGACCGAAGGAGTTGGAGTTCTCGAAGATAAAGAGCGGATTTCCGGGGACGTGGTTGCGAACTGCTTTCCAATCGATGGCAAGGTCTTCCACGCCGAAGAAGAAGACCACCGGACGTTTGTTCATCTTCATGTAATTCGAAGCACTCATGAACTTTTGCTGAGCATAAATTAAGTCGGCGATGAGTTCTGAGGTCTGGTTGCCTTTCTTGAGCGCGCCCGCATCTTCCATGATGGCGAACTTGAAGCCGGAGTGTTTTTGCGATTCGTTGAACATCGCGATCGTGCTCTGGTCTTCATGAGCGAAATTGCGGCCATACCAATCGACGATCACGCCCTGAATGCCGCGGCTGATCATGTCGTTAACCTGGCGGGCGGACTGGTTGGGATCGGCGGTGTCGTAGCCGATGTCCATGTGCGAAGAGGTGCCGAACCAGGGCATATAGTGCGCGTACAAGGCCGTGGTAGAACCGGGATACATAAGAGAGCGGGTGTCGACTTTGCTGACATTACTGGCGCCGGCGTTGCCGTTGCTTTGGGCGCGGAACGAATCGGCAGTGCTGGTGTTGTTGCCAGTCTCTGCCGCCACGGTCGTGGTGGGCCGTACTGATTGGGAAGCGAATCCGTTTACCGATATCGAGAGGAAGAAGGCGACTACGGTGAAAAGTCCGGTCTTTCGCATGCGCACACCTCAAAACGGGGAATCTGGGGCTGTGCTCGCGAAACGGAGTTGCCGGAACCGGTCAGACCGCTCTACGAGCATCAACGGAGCGATTCTGGCCTGAGCTGCTGCTGGAGCCTATTAACCGAAGGCACTAAGGGGTCTAGTTTCTTCACCCTAGTCACATTTCAGTTTCTTAAGGGAGGTAAGTTTCTGGATGTTAGTAACTCTCATGGAATGAATTGTTTGAGGGACAGTAGAAAAACTGAGCCGAGGATCAACTCTGGATTATTGTGTGGAAATGGGTTACGAGAGATGGGCCCAACGAGGACTACGTGAGGGGGTTAAATCAGAGTAGCTGAACAACGTGAACGGTTAATTCTGCGTCCAACGGATTACACGCACAAGTCGTAGCTTCGGGAAAGCCGGAATCGGCCCTGAAGGAGCAGTATTACAATAAAAGGGGTATTCGGGATGTCCTCATCCAAAGCTTCTATGGCCACTGAAAAATCTCCTGCAGATAAGACGCCCGCCGAGATCAACTCGGAACTCCGTACTCTTGCCCACGACTTGAGCAACTCCATTGAGACGATCATGCAGGCGACGTACCTGCTGGCCCAAGCTCAAATGGATGACAACGGAAAGAAGTGGCTGGAGTTGATCGACAAGGCGTCGCGGGACGCTGCCCGAATTAATCGGGATATCCGGGAACATCTGCGAGCACAAACCGCGCAGATGGGTCAGTCCGCCAAGAGCTAAGCGGTCTTCTTCATTTCCGGAGTACGAACTCCTCGCAGGAAGTCCTGTGCGGCGTGATAGCCGGGAAGTGTTCCCACGTCCATGTAGACCTCGCCAACATGGGTAGCGCGGACGATATTGCCCGCGTCGATAAAAGCATTCAGCAGATGTCCTAGATACTCGTCTTCCCGATGCCGCGAGTTCCAGAGCAACTTAAGTGAATGGAACGCAGGGCCAGTGGTGGTAACCGCACCCCAGATCCAATGCGACCGCGCCTTGGCAAGCTTTACTTCGACGCGTTGGACATATCCATGGTCGTCGGAAACCACTGCGTCAAAGGCAGAAGGATCGGTGACAGGAAAGCAGACAAGGTTGACGTCGGAACTGCGGTCCTTCTCCAGCGCCAGGCGGTAGGCGTTTTCCGGAAACCAAATCGTGTCCGGCAGCCCGATCAGGACGTGATCGTGGTTGCGGACAAAGGGTTCGGCGCGGAAAAGGGCGTCACAGAGTCCGCGAGGCTGCTGCTGGACCACATAGAAGATCTCAGCCGCAAAATCGCGCTCTGCGAAATACTTCACAATGTCTGTCTTCTCCCCGGAAATGACCATGCAGATCTCTGTCGCCCCGGCCGCAATCATGCGTTCTACCAGATATTCTGTAACGGCCTTCGGGCGTTCGACACCATCGATGACTCGTGAGCCGACCGGTAGCAGTTCTTTCGAACATCCGAGCGGTTGAATTCTTTGTCCAGCGCCGGCGGCGGGAATGATTCCGATCATGAGGCGATCTCCAGGGAAGAAGTGCGATTTGAAAGTGCATTGTTGAAATAGGCGAGCAATTGCTTGGCGCGGCGATCGCCAGTGTGCTCGGCCAGTGTGCGTTCCCGGGCACGACGCGCAATGGCATCAAGTTCAGCGCCGCCGGTTGCAAGTGCGGTAAGAACTTCATCTGTACTCTGAACGACGAAAATCTCTTCACCTGGCGTGAAGAAGTGATCCAAGCCTTCAAACCAGTCAGAAATGATAGGTACACCGCAGGATGCGGCTTCAAAAAAGCGTCCGGAGGGGCAATATCCGCCCCGCGCCATGCCGGCGCGAGTCAGATTCAGCGTGAACTTGGATCCCGAGTAGAGCGCCGGGTGATCGGACGGGGAAACGTGTTCGAAGCGTTGCAAGTTTGAGGGCCAAGGCCAGTCCCAGGGATACATGGATCCGGCGAGGATGAAGCGATCACTCGGTCGCTGGCGCACTGGTTCCATGAAGAGACGATCGAACTTGTCTTGCCGGTCAGCCGCGTAGGTGCCCATGTAACTCATCAGACAGCAGTACTCTTCGGGAACGTGCACTCGATGGTGGACGTCTGGATCAACGCAGCCATAGAGAGCCTGGGCATTGCGGGCACCCCATTGTTGGCGGAGTTCCTTGAGGGTGTGTCCGCCGGTAAAAGAAAGGTAGAGATTAAAAGCCGGGATCTGATCTCGACGAAGGTACTCGACGTCTCCGTGCTCCAGGTTGCTGAGTGTGATGGGAGTGTCGAGATCGTAGAAGACGTGAAGTGGCCCAGAGATGGACAAGACTTCGTCTGCAACACGGGCGCCTTCGGGGCAATAGCTCGCGTTGATGACAACGTCGGAGTCACGCGCGTCGTTAAGTGCCTGAGAGCGGATAGAACTCCATTCGTCATACAGGATGAGCCCGCAGAAGTCGGGATCGGGCAGATCGCGCCGCTTGGCATAGTAAGGAACGTCCTTTTCGTAGAAGACCACGTCGTGACCCATGCGCTTTAAGGCGCGCAGGATGGCACGGTACGGAGTTGCGTGTCCGTTACCCCAGGAAGAGGAGATTGTGAGACCGAAGATGGTGATCTTCAAAAGGACGTCCCCGACGCCGATCCAAAAAGGTACTTACCTTTCGATGGTGAACGTGAGCACGCCGTTGCCGGTGAATAAGGCTTTCCGGGTCGATAGGTGAGGCAGTGGCAAAGGAAAGGCGCACCTTTTCGGTGCACCTTTCACGAAGAAGTCAGGGTCTATTTTTCGAGTTTAGCGTCGAGGGTGATTTTGGCGTTGAAGAGCTTAGAAACTGGGCATCCGCTTTTAGCACCCTCTGCGGCAGTGCGGAACTGCTCTTCAGTCGCGCCAGGGATCTTCGCCGTCATGGTGAGATGCACAGTGGTGATAGCGAATCCGGCGTCGACCTTCTCGAGTGACACGGTGGCTTCGGTAGAAATGCGGTCGGCTTTGAGACCAGCTTTTTCCAGTTGTCCGGAGAAGGCCATGGAGAAACATCCGGCGTGAGCGGCTCCGAGCAATTCTTCCGGATTGGTTCCGACGCCGTTTTCAAAGCGAGTAGCAAAAGAGTATTGCGTGTTGTTGAGTACACCGCTCTGGGTGGATACAGTTCCCTTCCCGTCGCGCAAACCGCCGGTCCAAACCGCACTTCCTTTTCGTTGCATAGGAATTTCTCAGCCTTTCCGTTTGATCAGTACGCCAGTCTGTTCATTTCTCAGACTTAAACCCTCCAATGTTACGCCTGCGGGCGTTGAATCCTCAAATGAACTCGGGACTCGTGGCAAGTGACTTGACGTGAAATGCGGCCGGACGTTGAATGGATGCGACTCGAGGGACTGACAATGCGCTTGCGGATTCTGCTGCTGATGGCGGTAGTGCTTATTAGCAACCTGGCGGTTGCGACCACCGATGTGAACAGCCCGGCCTACAAGACTGATTATGATCAGTGGAAGAGTGAACTCGCCGACGATCTGAAGAAGAACTGGCTGACACTGGTTGGATTATTCTGGCTGAAAGAAGGTACGAATCGGGTCGGCGGCGATCATCGCGATGAGGTTCCGCTGCCGGAGGGCAAGGTTCCTGCACAGGTTGGGACGATTGAGTTTCACAGCGGAAAAGCTGTGTTCACGTCTGTGAAAGGCGCGAAGGTCACAAGTGATGCGAAGCCGGTGACGAGCATCGAGTTGAAGCCTGACGTCACAGGAAAACCGACAGTACTTCAAATCGGTGACATTCGCATGCACATGATCCAGCGCAAGGAGAGGTACGGCATGCGGGTGAAAGATCCGCATAGCTCGCAGCTAGCAGAGTTCAAGGGTTCGCAATATTTTCCGCTGAATCAAAGCTACGTCGTGCAAGCGATGTACGTTCCGTACGACAAGCCGAAGAAAGTGGAGATCCCGACGCAGATTGGGCAGACGGCCGAAATGGACAGTCCGGGATACGTGGAGTTCACATTGAATGGAAAGAAGCAACACCTGCAGGCTCTCGATGAAGGGACGAAAGAGCTGTTTTTCCTGGTCAAAGACCAAACGAGCGGCAAAGAAACCTATCCGGCGGGACGGTTCCTGTACTCACCTCTACCGAAAGACGGAAAAGTGGAGATCGACTTCAACCGCGCCTATAACCCGCCATGTGCGTGGACACCGTATGCAACGTGTCCGTTACCTCCCAAAGAAAACTACATGACCACAAAAGTTGAAGCTGGAGAAAAATTCCTGGGACATCACTAAGCAGGAGCTCGGAACAATTACAAAGCTATTACAGTGAAATCGCAGGCGAAAGAGTTCAATGGATAAACGTCTTTTACATATCCATTTATGAGCTTACGCCGCGATAGAACCTTCACGCAGCCTCTCGATTGGACCATCACACTTTTCTTCCTCCTATTTCATGTTGGCTCGATTGCCGCTCTGTTCTTCTTCAGTTGGAGCGCGTTGTTCCTGGCACTAGGCCTCTGGTGGGTGGCGGAAAGCCTCGGCATCGGCATGGGGTTTCATCGACTGCTCACGCATCGCGGCTACAAGTGCCCGAAATGGGTGGAGTACTTCCTGACCGTCTGCGCAACTCTGGCATTACAGGGCGGCCCGATCGCGTGGGTGGCAACGCACCGCTTGCACCATCAGCGCTCGGACAAGGAAGGCGATCCGCACTCGCCCCGGGATGGCGGATTCTGGGCACACATCGGCTGGATCATCACCGGCGAAGCCATGCACCATCGCACGACGGTACTGCTGCCGTACGTTCCCGATCTGCGGAAAGACCGTTTCTATTCCTGGATCAGCAAATGGCATTGGGTACCGCTCGCGATTCTGGCTGTTGTTTTGTTCACGATTGGCGGTTGGACGTTTGTTCTGTGGGGCATCTGCCTTCGAACCGTTGTTGGGCTTCACGCTACCTACCTGGTGAACTCGGCGACACATATGTGGGGATCGCGGCGATTTGAAACCACCGACGACTCGCGCAACAGCTTCTGGGTGGCGATCTTGAGCTTCGGCGAAGGCTGGCACAACAATCACCATGCGGATCCGCAGGCGGCACGACATGGGATAGCGTGGTACGAATTTGACCTGAACTGGCTCGGGATTGCGGTTTTGCGGGCGCTCGGACTGGCCTGGGATGTGAAGGCGCCGAGAGCAATTGCTTCGGCGCCGAAAGAACGAGTCGCGGAAGTGATGGCCGATTAACTCGCTAGGCGTGAACGTGTTCGTTGGTTCGATTGGCTTCGGCCAACTTTCCTATTTTCTGTTTGATCACATCTTCCACGGTTACGCAGTCCACGATTCCGAAACATCCGTAGATGGCGGGAAGCACAACGCCGGCGGGATACTCGCGGCGCAGGCGCGCGACGAGTTCCGTTCCTGAGCGGTAAGCGGGCAAATACATGCGGCCGAGCAGAGGATGCTGTCCCCAGGCTCCGGAGAGCTTGTCGGCACGTTCGTCGCTGACGAAGAAATCACGACGCAGGACCTTTGCGACTTCGTCCTTCTTGCGACCTTCTCCCCACGTCAAATAAGAAGATTGGTTCTTTGCATCGTCCTGCAGGAGAGCGAGAAGAACACCGATCTGAAGATCTTCGTCCTCGAGCTGCTCGATCTCATTAACCCCGTGTGCCATCAGAATTCCATTGTTGGCGATACCTTCCGACAACGTTGCGCAACGCGTGTTCATGGTTAGCACGGTTGACTCGAACCCGGTGAGTCCGCGGACGTACAGGTTCTGCAGATACGCGAACGTGGTGACGTGTCCGGGAACAACTTCGTGGCTGACGAGTTGTTCGAACTCGGGATACGAGATGCTTAGCGAGGCATTAATTTCGTAGGTCGCTTCGTATCGTGGAGTTCGATCGGCGTTGCGGGCACGACCCACGTAGTTCATGGATCCGGAGAACCAGGCGTCCTTGATGGGGAGGAATTCGATATTGGCTCGCGGGACGGCGTGAAGTTCCCTGGGCAAGTGCGGCAGGACGTTCTTCACCGTCAATTGATCGAATAGGGCGATGACTGCGGCACCGAGCGAACGGACGGAAGCCATCGGAGAATTGCGCGGCTTGCGCCAGGCGTCGACGGATTGCAGGAGTTCTTCGGGCGTGGAGGTCGGATAGCCCGCTTTGCTCAACAGTTCAGCGATCCGCGCACGCTTGGCTTGGGGTTGGGACTGAACTGGACCGTGTCCGCAGGAGGCTTCGACGCAACGGGCGTATGGCACGGCCGGGCCGCGGCCGAGGATCTCCATTGCGAGTTCGAACATCACCTGCAGAGATTGCGCGAGTCCGGCGAGATACTTTCCGCGAACACCGCCGATTTTCGTTGCAGCGGACGCGATGCTGGAAATCGCGGCGGGAAGGTCAACTTGCTTCAGGTAGTCGTCGACGACAGAGTCATCAAGATTCTTGGCTGTGACGCC
This sequence comes from Terriglobales bacterium, assembly GCA_035718705.1. Classification (GTDB taxonomy): domain Bacteria; phylum Acidobacteriota; class Terriglobia; order Terriglobales; family Acidobacteriaceae; genus DATMXP01. The sequence continues at coordinate 13,323 of DASTGW010000480.1, forward strand.
GCCAACTTCCCGCAGCTTCGCAGCAGGAGCGACGGTGTAGGCGGCCGGAAGTGGTTCGTCGGAAAACCAGGAGTCAGCGATGAAGCGCCCGGTCCCTGAGGCGCACATGACGTCGCCGCCCCACAGGGTATCGATTCCGAGAATGGCGTCGGCGATGAAGCGATCTACTTGGTCCATTTCAACTCCTTGGGTTTGTGCAGAGAGCTAAACCACACGTAACAGCAAAGTGCGATAAACAGTATCGCCGAAATCGATTGCGAGATGGGCTCGTTCGCGTACCAGGGGGTGTGAACAAGTTCTTCCTTGTACCAAGGGAACAGTCGTAATGCCGCGCCGAAGACGCCACCGAGGGCGCCGCCTGCCATCAATCCGGAAGCAATGATAACGCCGCGCTCACGCATGGTACGGCCGTGCTCACCGCCAGTCCTCTGCGCGCGCTTGTTCAGGAAATGCGAGAGGAACCCGCCAACCAGTGCCGGAGTGTTTAGCTCGAGCGGTAGATACATGCCCAGGGCGAAGATAAGAGAAGGTTGACCGAGCATCTCCATGATAAGGGCGATCATGGCTCCCACGCCGAACAAGACGTACGCGACTGGCTGGTGGCTCATGAATCCTTCCACAAGAGCTTTCATGATCGAAGCTTGTGGCGAGGCCAGGATTGGACGTGGATCGCCCGGCAGCGACTCGCCGAACTGGAAGGTTCGGTTCAACATCACGATGGTGAGCCCTACAGCGATCGCCGAAGCGACCACGCCTAGAATCTTTACTTTCTGCTGTGCAGCCGGCGTCGAGCCAAGCCAGTAGCCGGTTTTGAAGTCCGTGATGGCCTGACCCGAAACCGACAGTGCGGTGCAGACTATGCCGGCAATGACCATCACGAAGAACATTCCAGTGGTTCCCGAGAGACCAAACCGAAGCAGCACGACAGCAGAGATGATGATGGTGAGCATCGTCATACCCGAGACTGGATTGCGTGCCGTCGTCGCGATGGCGTTGGCAGCGACGGAGGTAAAGAAGAACGAGAACAATAACGTGAGTACCAGTCCCAGCGCGACCACCGTCCAGGAGACCGGAAGACGACCGAACAGAACAGCCACAATGATGGCGCCCACGATCACGCCAAGGAACACGGCGATGATGGGCAGATCGCGATCAGTTCGTTCTTCGATTTCCTTCTCGCGTCCGCGAAACACGCGAAGTGCGATGCTGAACGATCCTGCAACAATTCTTAGCGATTTCACGATGCCGAAGATGCCGGCCGTCGCGATGGCACCGACGCCGATGAAACGTACGTAGTTGCGGTAGATCTGAAACGCAGTCATCTGCGAAATCGAGATAGTCCCGGGATACACAGAACTATCGAGATGACTGCCAACAAACCAGATCAGCGGCACCAATACGAAGTTTGAAAGGACGCCCCCGGCGCAGAGGATCATGGAACTTCGAAGGCCCATCACGTAGCCGAGTCCGAGAATGAAACCGATGGCATCGAAGCTGAATGCCATGCGCGCGCGCTCGGTCAGATGCCGCATAGCTGGGATCCACTGGAAGTCGACAAACTCCTTCCAGACTTGGAACGTGGTGACAAAGAAGTCGTACACGCCAGCGATAGCGGTCGCCTGCAAGAGAAGCTTCGCTTGCGATCCGCCCTTTTCACCGGTGACCAGCACCTCGGTGATCGCGGTTGCCTCCGGATATGGAAGGAGGCCGTGCATGTCGCGCACGAAGTAGCGCCGCAGTGGAATAAGGAAGAGCACGCCCAGGCATCCGCCCGCAACGCAGATGAAGATCGTCTGCACGGGATGCGGATCGAGTTGCAGGATGTACAGCGCCGGCAGGGTGAAGATAGCGCCCGCAACCACAGCTCCCGCACTGCCGCCGATGCTGGTCGTAATCACGTTCTCGAGCAACGTAGTTCGACGTCGATACACGCGCGCAAGTCCGATGGAGAGAATGGAGATGGGAATCGCGGACTCCATCACTTGTCCGACCTTCAAGCCGGAATAGGCGGACGCGACCGCGAAAATGGTGCAGAGTAGTACACCCCACGCGATCGAGCGCCACGTGAGCTCGGGCGTTAGGGCGTTAGCAGGAACAAGGGGCTCATAATGTTCTTGTTTTTCGAGCGGCTGATAGGCATTGCCGGGCAGGGATTTCGTTTCGACTTCGGCAGGCACAGGACCTCCAGAGAGGGGTCAGTCTATCGAGGGATGTACGAGATGCCTGTGACGCCTGCCTACGCTCAGAGTGACGCTAAAACGTACGCTAGGCGGCGTTTCTATTTGCCTTCCGTTATCTCGACTGCGATGATCGACGGCGTTCAAATGCAAAAAGGCTTGGCGGTCGCACTTTTCCTAACAGTCATGATCTCGAACACATACGCGCAAAAACCAGCCTGGCAGCCTGATCCGAAGCTTCCCACATTGAGCTTATGGCCGAAAGGCGCTCCGGCACCTGCGAAGGCACTGGGACCGGAAGTCGACACCACGACTTCAAAAGACGATCTGATCGCCGGAAAACCGCTGGTACGGCTCGGCAACGTGTCTGAGCCGACGCTGACGTTTTATGAAGCGAAAAGCCAAAACTCAGGCGTCACGGTCGTCGTGTTTCCGGGTGGTGCTTACCAGATCCTTGCCATCGATCTGGAAGGCACCGAGGTATGCGACTGGCTGACGTCGATCGGCGTGAATTGCGCGCTATTGAAGTATCGCGTGCCTGATTCGGGACCCTATCCGGAACATGCCGCGGCTTTGCAAGATGCGCAACGCGCGGTGAGGATGGTGCGCGCTCGCGCGGCGGAATGGCACCTCGATCCCAGGAAAATCGGCGTGCTCGGCTTTTCAGCAGGCGGGCATCTTGCCGCTGCGTTGGGAGCCCACTTCGACAACAGTGCGTATGAGAAGGTTGATGACGCGGATCGATTAAGCTGCCGCCCGGATTTCACGGTCCTCGTCTATCCGGCATACCTCGCGGATGAGCACAAGCATTTTGCTTTGAACCCTAATGTCCGTCCAAAAGCCCACACACCGCCCACGTTCATTGTGCAAACGGAAGACGATCCCATCCATGTTGAGAATGCGACCGTCTATTACAAGGCGTTGAAGGACGCCGGCGTGCCGGCTGAACTTCATATCTACGCAAAGGGTGGACACGGATACGGCTTACGCCGAACCGAACTGCCCGTGACTGCATGGCCAGCCCTGGTTGAAAATTGGCTACGCAGCACAAAGGTGATAAGCGCCGTGCCGAAGTAGGCTTTAAGCGGAGTTGCTGAGCGCGGTGTTAGCCTGTTTGACCGGCAGGAAGATGGAAAACACCGTACCGCTGTGACGACTGCTGGTGCTGCTGCGCATACGGATAAAGCCGCCGTGCTTCTGGATGATGCCCTGGCACACCCAAAGTCCGAGCCCAGTTCCCTTCTCTCCCTTGGTGGTAAAAAACGGTTCGAAGATGCGCTGCGCATTGTCATGACGGATTCCGGGCCCGTCGTCGGCAATGATGATCCGCACGCCCGGTTTATGCGAGTTCATGTACTCATGGCTCGCATATACGCGAAGGCGAACTTGGCCTGATTCCGGTGAAGCTTCAATAGCATTTTCGAAAATATTGGAAATTACCTGGCGAAGTTCGTTTGGGAACCCGACTACATCGCCATTGAAATCGATTTCTTTATGAATGCGCAAGCTCTTGGCGCGCAATTGCTGACCATAAAGGTAGAGCACAGACTCCGCGAGATCGTTCAAGTTCACTCGCACAGGCAAGGTTGCGTCGCGATGGAAAGCGAGCGTCTGCTTCGTGATGTGAGCGACACGAGAGATCTCAGTCTGTGCAAGCTGGGCGTATTCCTTCAAGCTGGCGTCCAACCGGGGATCGGTCGCAAGCAGGTACAGAACGTTGGTGACGGCCGCGAGCGGATTATTGATCTCGTGCGCAATCGTCGCTGCCAGACGCCCAGTTGCAGCCAGGCGCTCGGAGCGGCGAAGATACTCTTCCGTGCGCTTTCGCTCTTCGATATCGAATAACGTAATTACCGCCCCCGATGCCGAATCCGCAGGAAGACGCAAAGGAGCAGCGCTGAGAAGAAGGTGGGTAAGCTCCCCTCCATTGTCAAAAACCACTTCAGCGCCGCGATAATTGGCACCCTGTAAAACCGACTTTACGTTGAACAATGTTGGCGGCTGGTCCTCCACGTGATCAGAGAAAGTCAACGGCAACACGCTTTCGAACGGAAGCATGAGCGTGTTCTTGCCACAAAGATTGTGGAATGCCTGGCTGGCAAGCACTACCTTTCCCGTTCCGTCGCAAACGGCGATAGCTTCCGCGGCCTGCTGAAGAATCAAGTGCGCTAATCTTCCCGCAGAAGCCACTTCTTCCTGCCGCTTCTGCTCGGTGAGATCGGTGAAGACCATGCAGACCGTGGTGGAAGCTTCCTGGAAAATATTGGCAGAGGCGAATACAGGGACTAGCAGTCCCAGGGCGTTCTTGAGACGAAGCTCGATCTTAGCGGGACCATCGAGCGGATGCTTATAAACCGAGTCGAAACGGTCCCGTTCGGTCTTCGGAACAAACTCATAAACGGAACGTCCAATGACATGATCGAGCGAGCAGGCAACAATCTCAGAGAAGGAATGATTGCAATAAAGGATAGTGCCATCGGCGCTGACCGTAACAGCGCCTTCCTTCATTCGTTCGACAAAGACGCGGTACGCCGCATCGGACCCAGCGAGGGTGAACACTTGGTTCCCGTTCGGTCCGGGAACTACGATGGCATCCACGTGACCGTCGCGAATCGCGCCCAGAGTTTCTTCTGCCGCCGAAAGACGCGATTTTAGTTGTTCAATTTCCTCTAGGACCCGCTTATTGGCCCGCTGATTCGGTTCTGGCATCCTTGTTCTTCGTCACGATGCCCAAGCCAGTCAGTACTTTCCCGATGTCGGACAGGTCACCGATGAAAGTTCTGCGAGGCGAGGGAGATAATTTGATTAACGCAGGTGCGGCCAAAATGTCATCTTGCTTGGCCAGCGCCGGTTGTTGGTAGAGGTCGACGATCTCCAAGTCGCACTTGGAAGGATGCATCAGCCTACACAACTCCCGAACTTGTTGGATGGCGCGACTTGAATTTAGGTTTGTTCCGGCAATATACAATCTCAAGCCATATCTGGAAGAAGGCAATCCGCGCAGGATTTCCAGGATATCGTTGGCGTTAGAACCCAAGGCGACGATGTTCTTCTCATGTTTTCCTCTCGCCATGAGTCTAAATTCCTCTGTCACAACGGCTTAGCTATCGAGCGGATCCGGCAGGCTTCAGGTCGAGCCCAACAAGCACTCGGTCGCGATTGGAAAGGTCGCCAATGATTTTCTTTACAGGAAAAGGCAAGCGGCGAACCAAGGTCGGGATGGCAACAATCTGGTCGCCCTTGGCGAGCGTCGGATTCTCGAGAAGATCAACAACCTCAATTTGGTATTGACCGCCCAAGTGGACTTCGCAGATTTCCTTCAGGTTGGCAAAAGCGGCGATGGAGTTTGGCGTATTGCCGGCAACATAGAGCCGCAGTAGCCACTTGGCAGATCTTGAACTGCTTAGTCGTGGAGTTTTTCTAGCCGTCTTCTTGGCACTTTTCTTTGCTGGCATCCAGTTAGCCTTTTCTGTTGCTTTCGACGGTCCTCGTATCTACCGGCGTCACCCGCACACCACGGCTGCTGATGGTGAATTCTCGCACATCGGCCGAATGTTCCATTCCGCGAGACTTCAAGACATAGATAAGTCTCCTGCGCGAGCCCTCTATTTCAAAGTCACGGACCATGATCCAAGTGTCCATCAACGAGGATATTTCCGTATTTGTTTCGGCTCTATCTCCAACCATAAGGTTGGTAAATAGTGCCGTGATTTGACGGCCCTTCAGGATGTCAACCAACCGAGTGAGCATCGCTTTCACCGACGTTGGCGTCCCGATGGAGATCAGGTTCGTGATGGGATCCACGGCAGCCACCTTCGGACGGAACTCGTCGAGGTCCTTGCAAATCGACGCAAGGTGGTTCTCGAGTCCGCGAGTGGTCGGACGTACCGCAATGATCTTTAACAGGCCCTGCTTGATCCATTTATCCAGACGAATGCCGAGCGAACGCATGTTGCGGAGAATCTGATCGGGTGACTCCTCGAAAGCAAAGTACAGAGCGCGCTCGCCGCGAGCGCACGCGGCATCGACGAAACTCGACGCGATGCTGGACTTGCCCGTACCCGCCGTTCCTGTAACCAAAACGCTGCTGCCTCGGAAGAAACCAAGCCCGCCCATCATGTCGTCAAGCCCGGGCACACCGGTAAACACGCGTTCCGAAGAGGCTTTGTAATTGAGCCCAAGCGCGGTGATGGGGAGCACTGCGAGACCGTTGTGATCAAGCAGGAACGGATACTCGTTCGTGCCGTGTGTGGACCCACGGTACTTCACGACGCGAATGCGGCGAGTGGAGATCTGCTCATTCACGCGATGATCGAGAAAGATCACGCAATCCGCGACGTACTCTTCGAGTCCGTGGCGAGTCAGCGTGGACCCGTCCCCTGCCTCCGCCGTGATGATTGAGGTTACGCCCCGATCCTTCAACCAACGGAACAGGCGACGCAATTCAGAGCGGACGATCGCTTCATTCCGAAGACCGGCGAAGAGAACTTCGATGGTATCGAGCAGCACCCGTTTGGCGTTAATCGATTTGATGGCGTGGTCGAGGCGAATAAAAAGACCTTCAAGATCGTATTCACCTGTTTCTTCGATCTGGCGGCGCTCGACGTGAACATAGTCGATGGCGATTTTCTTGCGCCTTATGAGCGCATTGAGGTCATGCCCAAGCGATGCCATGTTCGAAGTAATTTCTTCTGGAGTTTCTTCGAAGGTCATCGCCACGCCCGGTTCGCCATACTGCATGGCGCCCTGCACAAGGAACTCCATCCCAAGGAGCGTTTTGCCGGATCCGGCGCCTCCAGCAACTAGAGTGGTACGGCCCCTGGGCAAACCACCATTGGTAATGTTGTCCAGCCCGGAAATGCCCGTTGGAGTTTTTTCAATCGTAGATGGAATCTTGCTCTTAGTCGCAGGTGACATGCATGTTACCGGAACGATGGATATTAAATGATATTTACAGTTTTGTGCGCGCCTTCATCGAGATTTTGAGAGCTGCTGTTTCAATTGCTCTTCAAACGCCTCGCGGGAATGATCCAGATAGGCCTGGTATTCCGAAGGATTGACGAACGGGTTCCTATCCTCATGCGCGGCCAACCGCGCTCGCTTTTTGTTTAGATCAAAGAAGGAACCGTGAGAGCCCAGCAGGATGTCGCAAGGAAGCGTTCTGAGTTTGCTGAAGGTGTTTCGAAAGTCCTCAACAATACCAGGGTAGCTGGAATTTCTTACCAGCTGATAACCCGGCGCGCTGGTGCTGCAGACGAAAACTACGTTCAAAGACTTCCCGTTCTCTTTTGTTTGCGTCGTCCAGGTGGTGCATCCCTTGGTGTGTCCGGGTGTGAGATGCGCCGTCATCACGGCATCACCGACCTGCACAGTCTGGCCGTCTGTGATAATGCGGTCAGCCTTCACAGGCGTGTACTGATACTTATCTCCCCAAGCAAAGTCGCCTTTGCCGCCGGCTGCTATCTGCGCAGAATCACCTTGGCTGACCACGAACTTCGCTCCAGTCCATTGCTTGAGCAGCGCCAGGCCGGCTGCGTGATCGAAGTGCGCTTGACTGTTGAGCAGATACTTCACATCGCTCAGCTTGAAGCCGAGCTTCTGGATGTTGTCGCGAATTTGCGGCGCGGTTTCCGCGAAACCACCGTCGAGCAGGATGTGCCCTTTCGGGCTGGTGATCAGAAACGAAGTGATTTCATTTGCCCCAACGTAATAGACGTTTCCTGCAATGCGAAAAGGTTCAACGGGCTGGTTCCAGGAGCGCCATTCGGGATTTGTCTGTGCGAGCCCGAAAGTGCAGAAGAACAATAGCAGTGTCGTACTGAGAAGTTTCATTGCAGGTTGGGAGATCGCCGCGCGAGCCACGGAACTATACGGTAGCTTTTGAAAAAAACAAAGCTATTTGGACGTCAGCAGGGACGAATGCTTATTTCGCCTTCGGCAGCGAAGTACGCACCAGACGAATGAGCTCGGGAGGTGGACAGGGTTTCATGCGGAAGAAGACATTGAGGCCTTCGTATTCCTCTTCCGCATCTGCCATTCCGCTAATAACGATGACAGGCACCTTGGGCTTGAGCTCCCGCAATGCGCGAACAAATACGGCGCCGCTGGCGCCCGGCATCACGTGATCGGTAACGATGGCGCCAATACGATCGCCAGCTTCGGTGCGCAGAAATCCGAGGGCGGTTTCAGCCGTGGTAGCGACATCGACCTCAAGCCCGGCATCGCGCAACACGGCCTCACGCACCCGCAGTTGTAGCGGGTCGTCGTCAATCAGTAGAACGCGATTTGCCGGCGAAGATGGTACGACTTGATTATCCAAAGGAGCTTGTAATTACTCCGTCGCAGTTGAATTAAACTGCAGAGCCCTGGCGAATTTCACTCTCCGCGCGAAGCCAATCTTCCAAATCTGCCCCGTGCGTTCCCCCGCGCTGGACATAAAGCTGATAGGCGCGGAAACGGATAGCAGTTTCAACATTACCATTGGTTTGCGACGGAGAAAGCGCCGTGGTTTCCTGAGCCTGAGGAAGCGTCGTCGCTTTCTTGGTACGAGAAGTCGAGGTCGAGGAAGTTGCACGTGCACGCTTGGGTGTAGCCATTACTTGTTGCTCCTACAAAGTTAGAAAATTGCAGAGGACATCCAGCTGAACTTGGGCTGTTTTGCTCTCCTTCCAATATACCTTGATTACCTATGACATTGTTGGTGCAAGTGACAAAAAAATAACTATGTGGCGAAGAAGAATTCGTTATCACGGGATTAAGAAGTTCGCCTGACACTCTCAATGGAAATCGTGTGAATTTGTTTGCGCATCAGTGACGACTAATGGCAGAACGCGATCGGCCTTCACCGAAACAACATTGTCGACGTTCTGCAGGATGCCTTCCACCAGCAGGAAGCGCTCGCTAACCAGCAACAACCGGTTTTTTTCGAATAGATCAGGGGTAACGATCGCGTTAGCAATGCCGGTTTCATCTTCAAGGCTGAGGAACACGAACCCATGCGCGGTTCCGGGTCGTTGGCGCGCAATCACGCAACCTGCGGTTTTAACTCGGACGCCATTTCGCATTTTGGGAAGTACCATTGCGGGACGCACGCCACGACGATTCAGATCGGCGCGGTGGTACGTCATCGGATGCGGTCCAACGGTAAGTCCGGTACCGCGAAAGTCAGCGACCAGGCGTTCCTCGTTCGACATCATGGCGAGTGGAGAATTCTGGTCGAGTTCCTGTATGCCTTCGAGCAATGGCCCAGCCTCGCGTGCTGCTCGTTCCACTTGCCAGAGTGCGTCCCGACGATGAAGCTTCAGACCGTTGGCACCAGTGCTGCCAATATTGTTCAACGCACCGATGTCAGCCAGAATAACAAGCTCATTCTTTCGAAGCCCGGGCACACGACGAACCAGATCGGCGATGGAATGAAATGGTGCTTTGTCCCGCTCCGCGACGATCGCTCTCGCAACTTCTGCACGCATCCCGCGGACGTAATTCAAGCCGAGACGGACCACAAACGGATCGTGGCTCGTGGTTCTTGACTCGTGCTTCAAATCCGGCTCCAACGTGCATTCGTAATCGGACTTCACAATATCGATAGGGCGCATCTTCAGGCCATGACGCTGCGCGTCTTTCACCAGCGTCGACGGATGATAGAAGCCCATCGGCTGATTGTTCAACATGGCAGCGGTAAAGGCCGCGAGGTAATGACACTTCAGAAAGGCACTGGCATAAGCGAGCAGCGCGAAGCTTGCGGCATGTGATTCGGGGAAGCCGTAAAGCGCGAAGGAAGTAATGGAATGAATGATCTGGTCCTGCGTTTCGCCCAGGATGCCGTTCGCGGCCATCCCCTCACGCAGTTTTACTTCGATATCCCGCATACGCGCTTCAGACCGCTTAAATCCAAACGCACGACGCAGTTCTTCGGCTTGTCCGCCGGTGAAGTTCGCCGCGACCATGGCGATGCGAATCAGTTGCTCCTGGAAGAGCGGAACGCCAAGCGTGCGCTTGAGGATCGGCTCAAGCGAAGGATGCGCGTACGAAACCTCCTCCTTGTTCTGACGTCGCCGGATATACGGGTTCACCATTTCGCCAACGATCGGTCCCGGGCGAATCAACGCCACCTGCACCACGATGTCATAGAACTTTACCGGGCGTAGTCGCGGCAAACATGACATCTGCGCGCGACTTTCCACCTGGAACATGCCGACCGTATCGGCTTTCCGCAGAGTGCTGAACACTTCTTCGTCATCGGCGGGAAGAAGCGCCAAATCGACCACTTCCCCATAGTGCGGTGGAATGAGATCGAGGCAATCCTCCAGAACGGCCATCATGCCGAGCCCGAGCAGATCGACTTTGATGATGCCCATGTCGGCGCAATCTTCTTTGTCCCACTGCACCACCACACGGTCCGGCATGCTGGCGGGTTCAAGAGGGACAACGGAATCAAGTTGTCCCTGGCAAATGACCATCCCGCCGGAATGTTGGCCGAGATGCCGCGGCAAATCCTGCACGGCGACAGCGAGCTCCACGAATTTGCGCATGCGCGGATGGCGCAGGTCGAAACCGGCGTCACGGAACTGGCGCTCCAGCGTATCCTGCGGACCTTTGTATTCCCACGAACCGACAACGGAAGCCAGCCGTCCGAGCGTTTCATTGTCGAAGCCCATGGCTTTGCCGATTTCGCGTGCGGCCAGGCGCCCGCGATACGTAATGACGTTCGCCGTCATGGCAGCGCCCAGCCTGCCGTAGCGTTGATATACGTACTGAATCACGCGCTCGCGCTGATCTCCACTGGGCAGGTCAAGATCGATATCGGGCCACTCGCCACGTTCTTCGGAAAGAAAACGTTCGAAGAGCAGTTCCATCTTCACCGGATCGACCGCAGTAATGCCCAGTGCGTAACAGACAGCGCTGTTGGCAGCCGAACCTCGACCTTGTACAAGGATGTCTTCCTTCCGGCAGAAGCGAATGATGTCCCAGACAATGATGAAATAGCCCGCCAGGTCGAGTTTCTCAATCAACGCCAGTTCGCGCTCAATCTGCTGATGCGCACGCTCGCGAAGTTCATCTGTCGCTTTTAAATACCTCTCATCTTCGCCTTCTCGACAAAGTTTGCGCAGATAAGAATTAATAGTGTGGCCTGCAGGAACGGGATACTTCGGAAACTCATAGCCGAGATCGCTCAGTTTGAACTCAATTCGAGAAGACAACACTTCGGTATTCGCGATGGCTTCCGGCAAGTCGGCGAACATGCGTTCCATCTCTTGTGGCGACTTGATGTGGCGCTCGGAATTTTGTGCGAGCAGGCGTCCAGCAGCATCAAGCGTGACATGGTTGCGAATGCAGCTAAGGACATCGAGAATCTGCCGACGCTCAGGCACGGCATAGCTCACACCGTTGGTTGCAATCAGGGGTAAATCGAGTTCACGGGCGATGGCGATCGCAGCCTGATTGCGCGACTCTTCTTCGCGATCGAAGTGCCGCTGCAGCTCGACGTAAACATTCTCACGTCCATAAATTTCAGTCAGCGTGAATACAGCACCTCGAGCGGCCTGATATCCGCCGTCACGCAAAGCCGCTGCGATTGGACCGCGCTCATCTCCGGTGAGACAAATGAACCCTTCGCTATACTCACGAAGATCATCAAGCGTTGCGGCCGTAACCACAGGATCGCAGTTCTTCGGCCCCCGTGCCTTCATGCGCGTGACGAGGCGGCACAGATTCTGATAACCGGTGCGATCGCGACAAAGTAATGGCACATGAATGGTGCTTTTCGGGCCACGAACCGCGGGCCACGAACCCCGCATAGTGATTTCCGCCCCGATATGCGCCTTCAGTCCTAGCTTTTCAGCGGCAAGATGAAAGCGCGCCGATCCATAGACGCCATCGCGATCGAGCAGCGCCATCGATTTCAT
>DASTGW010000481.1:0-2924 GCA_035718705.1 Terriglobales bacterium
CAGCCCACTCAAGCAAAAGAGGCTTGAATGGGCCGCCCACAACCCTCAATCCTGTCGCCCTACCCCCACCTTGGTTCTCTGGAATCAATGAGTTGCGGGGAAAGTCTGCCGAGATTTGTTGATGGCAAAGGACTTAACACATAAGTTATAGATTCCAAAGACACTTGGTAATTGGGCAATTTCGAAATCTGGTAATTGAAAACGAGAAGGTGGTGAGGCGCTTTTGGCGTCTTCACCACCTTCTATTTTCAGATTAGCAAATGGGATGGGGTGATCAGCCAAATGAAGCGAAATAGTGCTGCGGGTCAGTGCCGGAATGGGAAGAGGGCTGGTGAGATTGGTAAGTTGTAAATGGTAATTGGTAAGTTGGAAAAAACCGGCAAAGCGGAAAAGTCCCACTCGACCAAAACAAGGTTGCATGCGGCTCCAGCTCTTTCCTTCCCCGCCCTTGCGCCCAACCGAGGGGCTAGAGGACGGGGCACCCAAAAGTTCGTTTCAGGTCAAACTCCAGGCCAGACTGAAGCTATTCGCCGGTGTCTTGATTTCGCTGGAAGGTTTCGGCCTCTTTCACCGCGCGTCCGAACTCGGAGTCGGGCGATGAAGCTGGTTCGGAGATCGGCTGCACCATGGTGATGGCCGGCGTTGCTCGGGTTGGTCCGAGGGTCTTTGAAATCAAGGTTGGTCCTTCGACCATGAACCCGACCGACTGCGACGGATTCTTCAACCGGATTTCGCTTGCGAGTCTCTCCGCGCCTTCGAGATCCCTGCCCAAATCGATCAGCACCAATCGATACGAACCGGTTCCGAACTGGAAGAGTCCCATGGTCGCATTGGACGCGGCATCGACGGTGGCGCCAAGCTTTCTCAGGTTGGCGGCGCGGGCCTCGCGCGTGCGCGCGTTGGCATCAATAAGCAGCACGGACTTGTTTACCCGGGGAATGGCTTCGTTCAAGATTGCCCTCTCATTGACTGTCTCTGCTGGCAAACGACGTCTTCATCGACGGCGGTAGGTCTTTCAAATCGTATTCCACACCACGTTCCGCCATAGCTTCCGCAGTCCTCACCAGTTCCTCGCGCCGGTTCTGGAGCTTGGAGACGGCGGTAATGCGGTCATTTTCGTCTTCGAATGGCTCGACGTTCTGCGCATGACTGATCTTGCGATCGGTGAGCGCGATTTCCTGATGCAGGTCGCGCAAGTTGTATTTGTTGTCGGGAATGGTCTTCATGGTTCTCCGCGAAGGGTGAATGAGAAGGAGGAGAATGGAAGGGTGGGAGAAGATAAGCGGCGCCAAAGTCAGCGTTTGAGGCTGACCTTGGCGCAACGAGCCTGGTCTTGCTTTTACAGGACCTGTACGTTTTCGGCCTGGAAGCCCTTGGGTCCCTTGATCACGCTGAACGATACGGCCTGACCTTCCTGGAGGCTACGGAAGCCATTCGTCTGGATCGCCGAGAAATGAACGAAGACATCCTCGCCGCTCTGGCGGGTGATAAATCCGAAACCCTTGGCGTCGTTAAACCACTTCACTGTTCCTTGTTCCAATTTGATGTACCTATTTTCTGAAATTTCCTGCTGAGAAGTGCAATTGCTGTGAGGTGGTAAACGCGGTTGGTTATCGGCGGGACCAGCTCAGGCTATCGTCAAAACTTAGCCAGATACGCATTAGATGTGAGAAGCCGGGAAAGGATGCAGAAGCTCGAAAAGTATTTGTGGATGCTCAGTTGCGCGGTGTGCGTAGGCCCACATCTGCCGATAAGGGCAGATGTGGGCAGAGGGTCCAACCGTCTTCTGGTTGAGTGGGTACACCACCGGCGTTCCCATTTCACAATTCTACGGATGCGGATACGACTCCGGTTGCTCGTTCCCGATGAACACCCCGTTGCGATACGTATTCAGGCACACCGGATGAGCAAACACCGACGGCGGATCCGGCGGACTGTATACGATGTCATCGTCCAGTTGTCCTCCTGGCGGATTAAGTCCCGCCAGGTTTCGCACCCGCTTTGCGATTTCATGATCGGCGCACGACGTGTCTCCGCTCACGCCGAGTCCGCCGATGATTTTTCCATTCTTGTAGAGCGGAACTCCGCCCCCGAAAAAGATCTGGCCTCCCCGAAGATCGTCTTGAAACCTGAGTTGCAGGTTCGCCTGTCCCAGGCTCCACAGCGAATGTCCGGGTTGGGTAAACGTGTACAGTCTGGCCGTGGAGAGCGCGAGAACGTCCAGGCTGAAAGCGTTGGCCGTATAAGCCTTCGCTTCCGAAATTAATTCACTCCCGGGCCAGACTTGCGTCGGATCATTGGTCGATGTCGCAATGGCGCACAGCTCGCCCTCGCGATTCACGACGGCTCCCCACATGCGTGTACCTCCGAAAAGCCCGCCGACAGTTCCGCCGTTGGAAGTCAGTGCCGCCTGTTGCAGCAGCGTTTTAATTTGCGAAGCGCTCGGCAGATCCTTGCATTCCTTCGACGCCGCAGCTGCGTTTGCGACCACGACGGCGAGCAGCACAGTAAAGAGCCCAATCCTGGTGAGTTTCATTTCGTCCTCTCCTTAATTGAGTTTTGTAATGGCGTAGGAAGTGCGCGACAAGAGTTGGCCGGGTGAATTGGCGCATACTGATCTCATCGGCTCACCCTGTCAAGAAAGAAAGGTGCGCAGCCAGACCAGTGCACCAGAAAACGTGAAGGAGGGCTCGCAAGCAGTCAGCAGCAAGCAGCCAGCAGCCAGTAATGGACGTTCCAAGCGAGCAAGATTGTCGGCGAAGTCAGCTGTGTCTAACCCCAACCTTACGTCCAAATGAGAGGCTAGGGGACGGGGCACCCGCGCCGTCATTTCGCTCTGATGGTAGCTGGGTCACCCGCCGGAGTATGTCGCGCGCGCGCAAAGCATGAGATGCGGGTGGTAGACCCACATCTGCCCAAGGATG
>DASTGW010000482.1:0-2391 GCA_035718705.1 Terriglobales bacterium
CCAACCGAGATGTTCGTGCCCTCGATCATCCCGATCCCCGGATACAACGCCGCCTCCGTCACGCTCCGCAAATTCGGCGACGGATTAATCCACAGCAGCCCGGTTGAGTCGTACCAGTCCCCGCGCTGCCAGCCTTCCATCTTCACCACTTTCAGCTTGGCGTTAATGTTCCGTTCTTTGTTGAACAGTTCCGCCAGCTCGCCCACCGTCATCCCATGCCTTGCCGGCAGCGGATGGTATCCCACAAAAGTCGACTTGTTCGCATCCGACACCGGGCCCTGCACCATCGTCCCCGTAATCGGATTCGGACGATCCAGCACATAAATCGGCTTATCCGCTTTCGCCGCCGCTTCCAGGAAATATCCGAGCGTCGTCTCATACGTATAGAAGCGCACGCCCGCATCCTGTATGTCGTACACAATCGCGTCCAGCGACTTCAGCACATCCTGCGACGGACGCCGCTTTTCATCGGTGTCGCCATAGACGCTATAGACGGTTACTCCGGTCGCCTCATCCTTGGAATTCCCGATGTGCTCCGTGTCCTGCGTGCCGAAAATCCCATGCTCCGGACTGAAGATCGCCGCCAACTCGATCCCCGGTGCGTTCGCCAGCACATCCACCGTGCGACGACCATTCGCATCAACTCCGGTCTGGTTCGTGATCAGCCCAACCTTGGTCTTCGCCCCATCAAGCGACTTCAGCTCCGAAAACTCATGCGCCTCCAGCACGTCAAGTCCAGACTTAACTTCTCCGTTACGCGACGTCACCCGTCTCGCTGCCGAAAGCGTCTCGTTATAGCCCGTGATCCTCGCCAGTTCGAGCTTCTCCTTCTGCGATGGCGTAAGGTCGAGCGCTGCTGCTACCGCTGTTGCAACTTTTGTTCTCACCGCCACCAGCGATCCAGCACCCCCGCGCGGATGCACACCATTCCCCAAAATGATCACATACGTATCCGTGATCGGATCGATCCACAACGACGTGCCCGTGAAGCCCGTGTGCCCGTACGAACCGACCGGAAACAGCTCGCCGCGATTGCTCGCGAATGGCGAATCAATGTCCCACCCGATTCCCCGCAGCGACGGCCCAATTGGCGGCTGTTGCGGCGTCGACATCTTCTCCACGCTCAGCTGCGACAACACCGGCTTTCCCCCGTCCAGCATTGTCTGCGCATACTTCGCGACATCATCCGCCGTTGAGAACAGTCCAGCATGTCCGGCCACGCCACCCATCCGCCGCGCCGTCGGATCGTGCACGATCCCCTTCAGCATCACCCCGTTCTCGTCGTACTCCGTCGCGGCGATCTTCCCTCGCCATGCGATCGGAGGATTAAACGTCGTATGCGTCATCTTTAGCGGCGCATAGATGTGAGCCGCCGCGTACTTGTCGAGCGGCATGCCGGAAATCTTGTGAACGATCTCCCCCAGCACGATGTAGTTGATGTCGCTGTAAACGAAGCGCGCCCCCGGCGGATTCAGCAACGGCTCCGCCATCGCCATCTTGATCGCCGTCTCATATCCCTGCCAGGGCTGCTTCAAGTCCAAATCCGGCGCCAGTCCTGAGTAGTGCGTTACCAGTTGGCGAATCGTGATGTCCTGCTTCCCGTTCTGCGCAAACTCCGGCAAATACTTTGTAACGGGATCGTTCAACCGTATCTGCCCCAGTTCCAGCATGCGCGTGATCGAAGTTGCCGTCGCCAGGCACTTCGTCAATGACGCCATGTCGAACACCGTATCGAGCGTCATCGGCTCCTGCTTCGGTTCGAGCGAGCGATAGCCGAACGCCTTGCGGTAAACCACCTTCCCGTTATGGCCGATGATGACCACCGCTCCCGGAGGCGCCTTGTCCTCCACCGCCTGCTTCATGATCGCGTCGATCGGTGCGAACCGCGATGCTGCGGGAACACTGGCCGCTCGCGGTTTTTTCGAAGGAGTCTTTTTCTTCTGAGCTTCGGCCGGCGCGATTGTGAAAAATGAGAATAGGAGAAGAGAAATCAGGACTACCCGGAAATTTCGATTCATCGTTAGTGGTTGCCGCTCAATGATCTCGAAACTCTATCTAACTTCGACCGTGCAGCACAAGGACGCCGCTGGTTCTGGTCAGCCCACGACTTCAGTCGTGGTACGTACCCTTTCTAATACAGGTCATGCCGAGGAGGGCGTCAGCCCAAGCAGGTCATGCTGAGGAGGGCGTCAGTCCGACGAAGCATCTCTGCACTTCGCGTCAACACCGCAGTTCCCGGCTAGCCCCACCACTCCGCCCTTTGTCATTCCGAGCGGCAGCGAGGAACCCCTACTCGACCACAGCCGCCTCAGGTCGTGCTGAGGAGGGCGTCAGCCCGACGAAGCATCTCTGCAACTGGCCCCACCGGACGTCACGTGTTATACAAACCGG
>DASTGW010000483.1:0-6460 GCA_035718705.1 Terriglobales bacterium
TCGGTGTTCTTCTGCGAAATGTCGTTGGATTTTTTGGCGAAGCGCTGCTTGACGAAGTGCGCGATGGTCTTCTTGATCGACAAGCCTTTAATGCGCTGCTCGCCCCACTCGGCGCTGATCTGATCGCAGGGAACGCCCCAGACCTTTTCCGTGTACGACTTGAAGAAGGTGTTGTAGAGCTGGCGACCGAAGCGGTTGATGAAGAACTGTTCGAGGTTCTTGACCTGCTTGATCGGGAGCGCGGCGCTACGCATATAGCTCATGCCGATCTTGAAGGTGCGCATGAGGCCGAGTTTCTTCAGCGTGTCGGTGGTGAGCTGGATCGGGTAGTTGAAAAACTGTCGCAGGAAATAAATGCGAGACTTGCGCGGGCGCACCAGCATGACCTTGTGCTGCGCTTCGAGAATCGGCGAGGTCTTCGCTTCAGCGACGGCAACGGCTGCGCCAACGCTGTTGGTCGGCAATGCGCGCGTTTGATTCTGGTATGTGATGCGCACGTCAGACTGGCCTTTGTCGGCGACCGGCATGTGCTGGAGCCACCAGTTCATTACGCGATCGGATTTCGAGAAGAAACGGTGTCCACCGATGTCGATGCGATTGCCCTTGTAGTCGACCGTCCGCGAGATGCCGCCCATGTACGTGCTCTTCTCCAGCACGATGGGTTTAATGTCGCTGCGCTTGAGCAACTCGTAAGCAGCGGTGAGTCCGGCGGGGCCGGCACCGATGATGATGGCGGTGCGTTTCTTCACAGAGAGACCTTTCGTGGCGACGCTGCGCGGATTATAGCTTGGGAAAGCCGCTGCTTAAGCAGGGTCTAAGACCGAGGTAACCTCATTTAACAAGTGGAACGCGGTGCCGCCGTGGGCTTGCAGGATCAGGAATCGAGCTTCATTCCGAACTGGAGCAGGTAGCCGTTGTTGTCGCGGATGGCGAACTCACGCATGCCGTACTCGAAGTCCTCGATAGGGTAAACAACTGTGACATTGTCCTTCACTCGCTGCCAGAGTTCGTCGACCTGGTCGCATTGGAAGTAGAGCGATCCGGTGAACATGGATCGTTCGAACGGAGTGTGAACGTTGGGAAGGGAGAACATGATCTCGACGCCGTCGCGTTCGAGCACCGCCCAGTAGTCGAGTTGGTTGGAGCAGGAGAAGCCAAGGTGTTCGCAGTAGAAACGGACGCTGGCGGCGACGTCGGTGACCCAAAGCATGGGGACGATGGAGCGCAGTTTCATGAGGCGGGAATTATAGAAAACGCGGTGAGCAAGAGGGCGTTCCCATATCGCTAAGTTACTGACGGCTGTGTCCTTATGGTTACTAACCAAGCAACTTTCCCAATTGACAATTTATGTCACTGCTAAATAATGCAATCACTCGCGATTTGTGTGTTCAGAGCGCGGAAAACGGGCATTTCGCCGCGGTTCTTCCGTGTTGGACGGGTTTGCGAGCTGGGTGTTTTTGGGTTCACGGGAGCGATAAGGAATGTCGCAGCGGCTGGGCGATCTTCTCGTGCGCGAGAAGGTCATTTCCTCACAGCAACTCGAAGTAGCGCTGAAGAACCAGAAAGATACTGGTGGCCGCCTGGGTTCCATCCTGGTCAAGCTGGGATACCTGTCCGACGAAGATGTCACCAACTTTCTCTCCCGGCAGTACGGCGTTCCTGCAATCAATCTCAACTACTTCGAAATTGATGCCTCGGTTGTGAAGCTGGTTCCGTACGAGACGGCGAAACGCTATCAAGTGCTGCCGCTGAGCCGCGTCGGCGCGTCGTTGACGATCGCGATGGTGGATCCGACGAACGTCTTCGCCATGGACGATATCAAGTTCATGACCGGCTTCAACATCGAGCCGGTAGTGGCGTCTGAGACGTCGATCATCGAAGCGATCGAGAAAGTTTATCTCGCGCCGCAGGAGCCGGAAGAAGATTTGGAAACGGTGATGTCGACGTTAACCGACATCGCCGACAGCGACGTGGAGTTGCAGGCCGAAGAGATGGAAGCGGGCCTGCAGGAACTGGAGCGAGCGGCGGAAGAAGCGCCGATCGTGAAGCTGGTGAACATGGTGCTCACCGACGCAGTGAAGCGCGGCGCCAGCGACATCCACATCGAGCCGTACGAAAAAGAGTTCCGTGTGCGCTTCCGCATTGACGGCGTGCTGCAGACGATCATGAATCCGCCGATCAAGCTGAAGGACGCCATCACGTCGCGTATCAAGATCATGTCGAAGCTGGACATCAGCGAGAAGCGTTTGCCGCAAGACGGACGCATCATGCTGAAAGTGAATCTCAGCGGCAAGAAGAAACAGCTCGACTATCGCGTAAGCACGCTGCCCACACTGTTCGGCGAAAAGATCGTGCTGCGACTGCTGGACAAAGAAAACCTGCGTCTGGATATGACGAAGCTGGGTTTCGAGCCGGAGTCGCTGGCCAAGTTCAGTAAGGCCATCCTGAAACCGTACGGCATGGTGCTGGTGACGGGGCCGACGGGGTCGGGTAAGACGAACACGTTGTACTCCTCGATCGCGCAGCTCAACAAGCCCGACACCAACATCATGACGGCGGAAGACCCGGTCGAATTTCAGTTGGCCGGCGTGAACCAGGTGCAGATGAAGGAATCGATCGGATTGAACTTTGCGGCGGCGCTGCGATCGTTCCTGCGACAAGATCCGAACATCATTCTGGTCGGCGAGATCCGTGACTTTGAAACCGCGGAAATTGCGATCAAGGCCGCACTGACAGGTCACCTTGTGCTCTCGACGCTGCATACGAACGGCGCGCCGGAAACGATCAGCCGCCTGATGAATATGGGTATTGAGCCATTCCTGGTGGCGACGGCCGTCCACTTGATTTGCGCGCAACGACTGGTGCGCCGCGTGTGCGCGAACTGCGCGGAAGAGGTGGATCTGCCGGTGCAAGCGTTGCTCGATGCCGGATTCAGCGCGGAAGAGGCGAAGACGTTTAAACCGAAAAAGGGCAAGGGATGCGGCATTTGCAATAACACGGGTTACAAGGGACGCGCCGGTCTCTATGAAGTGATGGAAATCGATGACGATATCCGCGAGTTGATTCTGGTGGGTGCGTCGGCGGTGGAATTGAAGAAGAAGGCGATCGAGCGCGGGATGATCACGCTGCGTCGCAGCGGATTGATCAAGGTGATGGCTGGAGTTACGACATTGGAAGAAATCGCGCGCGAGACGGTTCACTAAGTTCAGGGAGAGATGGAATGGCAGCTAGTTTGAGCGATTTGCTCAAGAGAATGGTGGAGATGGGCGGAAGCGATCTCCACATCACGACGAACACGCCGCCGCAGGTGCGGTTGCACGGACATCTGCAGCCATTGGATATGCCGTCGCTTTCGGCGGCAGAGACCAAGGCGCTGGCGTACAGCGTGATGACGGATGCGCAAAAGCATCGCTTCGAGGAAGACCTGGAACTGGACTTCTCGTTCGGCCTGAAGGGCCTGGCGCGTTTCCGTGCCAATGTGTTTAACCAGCGCGGCGCGTCGGCAGCGGTGTTCCGCGTGATTCCTTACGAGATCAAGTCGTTCCAGCAATTGGCTCTGCCTCCGGTGGTTTCGAAGCTTTGCGAAAAGCCGCGCGGATTGATCCTGGTGACGGGACCGACGGGATCGGGCAAATCCACAACCTTGGCGGCGATGCTCGACAAGATCAACAGCGAACGTCACGAGCACATGTTGACGATCGAGGACCCGATCGAATTCGTGCACCAGCACAAAAACTGCCTGGTGAACCAGCGCGAAGTGCACGCGGATACGAAGTCGTTCTCGAACGCGTTGAGGGCGGCGCTCCGCGAAGATCCGGACGTGGTGCTGATCGGCGAAATGCGCGACCTGGAAACGATTGAATCGGCGCTGCGTATCGCTGAAACGGGTCACCTCACTTTCGGAACGTTGCACACGAATTCCGCGTCTTCGACAATCAATCGCATCATCGACGTATTTCCGGCGCACCAGCAGCCGCAGATTCGCGCGCAGCTCTCGATGGTGCTGGAAGGGATCCTTTGTCAGTCGCTGCTGCAGAAGGTTGGCGGGCAGGGACGTGTAATGGCGATGGAGATCCTGATTCCGAATCCGGCGGTGCGCAACCTGATCCGCGAAGACAAGATCCACCAGATTTACTCCGCGATGCAATCGGGTCAAGACAAGTACGGAATGCAGACGTTCAACCAGTCGCTGGCGACGCTGTATTTCCAGAAACACATCACGCTGGAGACGGCGTTATTGCGGTCGTCGTCGCCGGACGAGTTACAGGAAATGATCAACCGCGGAGCGGGCATTAATAAGACTCCTGCGCCGGCGGGGAAGAGATAGTCAAGTTCAGCAGCGAGGTGGCTTATGCCAGTATTCACATTCTCAGCGAAAGACGCGACCGGCAAGAAAGTAGCCGGCGAGCGCATGGCTGAAAACAAGCAGGTGCTGCAAGCGAACCTGCGTCGCGAGCGACTGACCGAGTTCACCATCAAGGAGAAAGGCAAGGAGTTCGCGATGCCGACCTTCGGGTCGAGCAAGGTCCCGGTAAAAGACATCGCGATCTTCTTCCGCCAGTTCTCGGTGATGATCGACGCCGGCTTGCCGCTGGTGCAGTGTTTGGAAATCCTCGCTGCGAACCAGGAGAACGTGCCTTTCCAGAAGGCGCTCACGGGAGTGAGAACCACGGTGGAAGGCGGCGCCACGCTCTCGAACGCGATGCGCAAGTACCCGAAGATCTTCGACGATCTGACCACCAACATGGTGGAGGCCGGCGAAACGGGCGGTATTCTCGACACCATTCTGCAGCGACTTGCGACGTACGTGGAAAAGGCCGTGAAGTTGAAGGCGGCCGTGAAGTCGGCATTGATCTACCCGGTTTCCGTTATCAGCATTGCGGTGATCATCGTCGGCTGCCTGCTCAAGTTCGTAGTCCCGATCTTCATCAACCTGTTTGCGAGTTTGCAGGTTGACCTGCCGCTTCCCACGCGCATGGTGATCTTCCTGAGCGACATGGTGAGCCGCTTCTGGTGGGTCCTGTTCGCCGGGATTGGCCTGCTGGTATTCGCGATCAAGCAGATGAAGAAGAGCGAAGAAGGCCGCTACATGTGGGACTCCTTCATGCTGAAGATGCCCGTGTTCGGGTTGGTATTAAGAAAGATCGCCGTGGCCCGCTTCAGCCGTACGCTGGGAACACTGCTTACCTCGGGCGTGTCGATCCTGGAAGCCCTGAACATTACTGCAAGAACCTCCGGCAACGCCGTTCTTGAAAGAGCGTTGTTAAAGGTGCGGAAGGCCATCGAAGAAGGCCGTACCATTGTGGATCCGCTGCGTGAGAGCGGCGTGTTCCCGAACATGGTGACGCAGATGATCGGCGTCGGTGAAGCGACGGGCGCCATGGACGCCATGCTGCAGAAGATCGCCGACTTCTACGAAGACGAAGTGGATGCTGCTACGAAAGACATGCTGACGCTGCTGGAACCGATCATGATCGCGTTCCTCGGCGTGGCCGTTGGCGGCATCGTGATTTCGCTCTACATGCCGTTGTTCTCCATGATTGCCAAACTTTCCGGATAGAACCGGCTGAAGTGAAGATTTGACTGAGTGGCAAGCACACACGGATGACCCTGGGCGCACCCGCGCCGAGACCGTCGAAACGGACTTTAGTGACCGCACCTGGCTGGCGTGGCTCATTAAAGTCCGGATCATCATCATCACCTTCCTGCTGGGAATCGAACTCGCGATTACCGGGTTCACGCAGACGGGCGTCAACAAAATGGCGTTCATCGCGGTGGTGGTGTTCTGTTACACGATCTCGGTGTTCTATGCGGTGGTGCTATGGGTGTGGCGAGACCTGAAGCCACAGCCGAAGATCCAGGTGCTGACGGACCTGGGGATGGCGACGGCGCTCGTCTATGTAACGGGCGGCATCGATAGTTCGTTCAACTTTCTGTTTCCGCTGATCATCATCATTGGCTCGATCCTGCTCACACGTTCGTGGGCGATCATGGTCGCGGCGCTGGCATTCATTTTTCATGGCGCGATGCTTGAGCTCTCGTACTTCGAGGTGATCAAGTCTTACACGCTGGTGAAGCCGGACCTGAAGTCGCTGCAGGCGACCATCCTGATCAATTTCGTCGCGTATCTTGCGATTGCGTATCTCGCGGGACGCCTGAGTGCGCGGCTGCGTCAGGTGGACGTAGAACTCAAAGAGACCAGCGGGGAACTGGAAGATTTGCAGGCGTTGCACCAGAACATTGTGGAATCGATCAGCACAGGATTGATCACCGCCGGCTCCGATGGACGTATTCGCCTGATGAACCCGGCGGCCGAAAGCCTGCTGGGGAAATCAGCGAAGGATTTGATCGGTACGCAGGTTTCACAACTATTCCTGGACCGGTTGCCCGAGCCGCTGACCGATACTCGCCATGCGGAAGTGAGAGCGGTGGTGGAGAACAGCCGTCGCCGGCAGAAGAC
>DASTGW010000484.1:0-5370 GCA_035718705.1 Terriglobales bacterium
CGACAATTGATCTCGGGATTGATGGAGCGACCGAGCGTACAGTTGGAATATCTCTTGTTTTAGCAGACTTCAATGGGCAAACACCGGAGGGAATTAAGGTGGGCGTTACGCTTCACGCGCGTCAAGGCAAGTTGTCAGAACTTGAAGTTTACAGTTTTCGTGATGAGGACAAGTCCTTCTCACTTCCTACGATGGAGAGTCTCACCAAAGATGAACAACTGTAGCGCGTGTAATCGAGATTTCGCCCAACACAAAACCCCTCCCGCGGGAGGGGTTTTGTCGATTATGAAACGCTAGACCCGGGCGACGTTAGCTGCCTGTAATCCTTTAGGACCCTTCACCAGTTCGAATTCGACCGTTTCGCCTTCATTGAGGGAACGATAGCCGTTTTCCTGGATCACGGAATAGTGAACAAAAACATCTTCCCCCGTCGAACGTTGAATGAAGCCGTACCCCTTGGCTCCATTGAACCATTTCACAGTACCTTTTTCTCTCACAACTTACTCCTTTCGCCTCTGCGGTGAGTTATGGGGCCCGTCGCCGCGCTTCCTCCGCGTGGCTGATCGGGATTTCCAGGTCTATGCCGGCCACCGCCGCTACAGGCAAAAGAAAAAGCTCCCGATCGCCCGCACTGTGTGCGGTGCAACCCGGGGAGCCTCACTTCTGCGCGCTTCGCGACTGCATGTATACCGAAACATCTACCCAAGTCCGCTGGCTAACAGCCAGGTTACTGACCCAAAAAGGGGGCAGCAAGCATGGGATGATATTCAGACACTTACCTTGTTGGCAAGAAATTTCAGCGTTCACGTGCACAACTGCATTGTCGGATTGGGAACGTTACGCAATTCGGACTACTACTTCCCTGCTTGTAACTCCAATGTGACCAGGTCGCCATCTGATTTCCCACCCGGCTTGTAATTTACAAGCACTTTTTTGTCACGCCAGGCACAATCGAATTCGTCAGCACCCATTACCAGCAGCTTTTTATAGTTGTCCGTGCGCAGGTTCATCACTTTTTGTCCTGAGCGGACCTTGAGAACGGCAACATCGCTCGTACAGATAACTGACTGCAACTGTCCATACATGTAAAGCACCTTGCGCGTGTCCGGCTTTGGACCTTCGTCGTCGGTGCTTGCGCCGTTCGACGCCACCTCCGATCCTGTCTTGGGCTGCCAGCGTGGATCGGTGGGATCGCTTTTGCGCATCTCGCGAGCGCGAGCGATTTGCGCGGCCATCTCTTTGTTCGCTTCCAGTGCCGCAAGGTTCTGGCTGGCGTTCTCCCGGATCAGCGGATTCTGGCTCTGCTGCAAGCGGGCAAGGATCGCACGGGCCTCATCCCACTGCTCGGCTTGCAAATAAATTCGCGCCAGGTTTGACTGATATATCTCGAGACTCGGATTCAGTTCGATCGCCTTCTTTTGCGAGTCGATCGCCTCCTGGAACTTACGCTGACTTCCTTGCGCGAAGGCCAGCAGGTTGTATGCGTCGGCCAGCGTCGGATCGAGTTCGATCGCCTGCTGCAATTCATTGATCATTAACTCCACGTTCTCCGGCGTGCCGCCGGTCTTCATGGCTTCGCGGTTCATCAGCAGCGCGGTGAGATAGTGAAGCTGCGGGTCTTTCGAATCTTTCAACGCGGCATGACGGAAGAGTTCCTGGGCTTTATCAAATTCGCCACGATGCAGGTAGTAGTACCCCAGTCCACGGTTGGCGACGACATTGCCGGCGTCACGTTGCAGGATGTCTTCGAATTCCTTCACCGCCTGGTCCTGATGATCGATGGAGTGCGCGTGCAGATCGGCCAGCGACGCCTGCGCAGTCAGATCATCGAGTTTTGTGGTGACGTACTTCGCCTCCTCCATCTCGGGCATCGGAAGCCGGAAGTACTTGCCTTGCCCATAGAAGTAGTCACGCAGTTGCTTCTCGAAGGCAGCTGGTTCCACGCCGAATGCGACCCTGATCGCTTCGTCGACCGGCTTCTTCTCGATCTGCGTCATCTGCAGATACTTCGCGGCTTCCATCACTTTCTGGTTGGTCATCAAGTAATGGACCACCAGCCACGATTGCGCATACAGAATGGTGTTCTTGTCGCGCTCGTTGTATTCCGCGGAATTATGCTGCACGCTGAAGAGAGCCACGATCGGCATCCATCGCTGTTGTTGCAGGATGTATGGCGCACTCTGCGGAGGCGTACCGAACTCTACCGTCTTATCCGTCACCTTCAGAGTGGAGAAGTACTCGGCAAAACCTTCGTCGAACCAGATCGGCATTACCGGAAAGTTGCCGTGCAATAAGAGATGGGCGTACTCGTGATAAACGACGGAGTAAGGATCGTTCGATGACATGTCGAGAGCGATGTAGTTGCGATCCTCACTGCCTTGAAAGAACCCGGCTGCCTGGACCGGCTTACCCTTCCAAATAGGCCCGTAGTTCTTAAACTCCCCCTGGTTGCGGAAGGCAATGATCGTCAGCGGAACGGGGATATTGACCTTGGTCTTGTGGAAGAGGCTGCCGAAGACGGTTCGCATCTGCTCGAAACGCAGTGCCACTTCACGTCCCTGCTTCTCGCTGGTGTCGGTCAGAACCGTGAAGTGCTGTGACTGAACCTGAACCCATCCGCGATCGCCGGCCTGGGATGCTACCGAAAAAAGAAGAAGGAAGAAGAGGAGTAGTCGACGGCCCATGGAAGTTCCTCGATGGGCAAATCGTAGCACGAAAAAAACGGGCCTCCCGGTCTTGGGGCAGAACGGGAAGCCCAGTGTTCAACGGGGTTAAGTTGTGAATGCGTATGATTGCGAAACTTGGCCTTAGACACGTCCCGGACAGAAAGGCCCTGTGAGAAGACAAAACTTACATACTGTCCGGGACGTCCAGCGTATTCCTATCGCTGCATTGGAATGGCCAAACCTAAGCTGCTGGATTTCAGGGCTTTAGCTGATTTTCCACCGCAGCCTCGATGTAATTTCTGCCGGAGCAGCTAGAAGAAACTACCTACGAAGACGCTCAAGCCCCCAGCGTGCGTGCTCGGCGACGACCGGGTCTTCGTCGTCGCTTAGGCGCTGCAGGAGTGGTACGAAGGTTCGGTCGCCGCTGTTTCCGATCGCGACCACCGCATTGCGCCGTATGCCCGTTCGCTTAGTGCGCTTGATTGGCGAAGCACGAAACAGTTCGCGGAACTCGTCTTCGGTGAGGGTGGCGAGTTGTTCCAGAGGCGGGTTCACCAAGGCGGGGCGTGGCTGAAACTCCGGCATGCTCGTGATCGCCACCGGACGATTGGTGCGATTGTTCCACGGACAAACGTCCTGGCAGATGTCGCAGCCAAAGACGTGGTTCTGCATGCCTTCGCGGAGGCTCTCGGGAAGGCTGCCGCGCTTCTCGATCGTCAGATACGAAATGCACTTCGAGGCATCCAGCTTATAGTAGTCGATAAAGGCGTTCGTTGGGCAGGCCTCAAGACACCTCGTGCACGTTCCACAGCGATCTGGAGCGGGCAAGTCAGGCTCCAGCTCGAGCGACGTCAGGATCACGCCGAGAAACAGCCACGAGCCCAACTCCTGATTGATAATGCAGGTGTTCTTGCCGACCCAGCCGATGCCGGCATGTTGCGCCAGCACTCGCTCGACGATCGGGCCGGTGTCGACGTAGGACCAGAAGCGGGCGTTTGGTTCATTGGCTTGCTCACGAACTCGCTCCTCCAGCTCCCGCAGCTTCGGCAGGATCACATCGTGATAGTCGCGCTGTCCCCAGGCGTAGCGAGAAATCCATCCGCGAGTTGGGTCGTTGAACTCCGTGGAATAAGGCGGGACGGTGTTGTAGTTCATCGCGCAGACCACCACCGACTTCGCCCAAGGCGCGGCGCGCTGAATCGAACTGCGCTTCAACTCCCCGCCCTCCGTCCGCGACTCGAGGTAGCTCATTTCTCCGTGATGCCCGGCGGCAATCCACTCGGGAAAGTAGTCGAGTTCCCCGAACTGCTCGACCGGCGCTATGCCGGCGAGAGAATACCCGAGGGAGAGGGCGGCGAATTTAATCGATTCCGAGATTGAGCCAGGTCGTACCACCGTTATGATTATCACCGATGATCAAGGAGCTCTTTGACCCTCAGGCGCGGTTCTGGAAATGGTTCGTCAAGAATGAGCCAAGACTCTTCACGTTTGACGCGATGAATGAGGGCGATCGCGAGGAGTTATTTGACGAACTATCAGTGCAATTAAAAAAAATCAACCCTGACCTCGCGTTCGAATTTGGACCGCAGTCTGAACGCCGGGAATTCGTAATTAGCGCAGGAGGCATCAGGAGCGCTTTCGAAGCGGTGACCTCATTAGTCGCGGCGGCTCCCCGCCTTCAAAGATGGGAGATTATTGCGTTTATGCCGCGGCGAGAACCTTGCAGTATCGAGATGAGAGGAAAGCGCATCGATGCTCACGAAGTCCAGTGTTCTTTGATACACAACGGGCAGAAGGCCGGAATTTTGCTGTTCCTTCCCGGCTACACAGATTCGGATGTCGTCTACAAGCAGATTGGATATCTGTTCCTCGATCAAGCTTTGGGTGAATACGACGTAGAGATGAACGTCGGACCGATACAAATGCTTGCCCCGGAAGCGGACACCGAGGGAGAGCGCTTTCTCATCGCTGAGCTGCCAAAGTACTTCGATCGCTTGGTTCGTCAGCTCCGACAATCGCCTCCAGTGATGTAACCGCTCCATTTACAATCAACCCATGGGGCGCATCCACGTTCTCTCGGACAATGTGGCCAACAAGATCGCTGCCGGTGAGGTGGTGGAGCGGCCTGCGTCCGTGGTCAAGGAGTTGCTCGAGAACTCCCTCGACGCCGGTTCCAAGCGCATTCGCTTGAACGTGGAAGCCGGCGGCAAAAAGCTGATTCAGATCATCGACGACGGCTGTGGCATGGTGCCCGACGACGCCCTGCTGGCCTTCGAGCGCCACGCTACATCGAAGATTCGACAGGCCGAAGACTTACTTACGATTGGAACGCTAGGTTTTCGCGGTGAGGCGCTGCCTTCGATTGCGTCCGTATCGCGATTACGCCTGGAGACGCACGCGCCGGAGTCGCCAACGGGAACCATCGTCGAAATCAACGGCGGCAAGATTCAGACAGTCGAAGAAGCCGGTCTGCCGCTCGGGACGTCGATCACCGTCCGCGACCTCTTCTACAACGTGCCAGCACGTCGCAAATTCCTGAAGGCTGAGAGCACGGAACTCTCGCACATCGCTTCGCTCGTTACGCATTACGCGCTCGCGCATCCGGAGATGCATTTCGAACTCCACTCCGCGACCAACGCCATGCTGATTGCGCCGCCCGTCAGCGATCACTCGCAGCGCATCTACCAGGTTTTCGGCAAGGACA
>DASTGW010000485.1:0-8138 GCA_035718705.1 Terriglobales bacterium
GTAACTTGTCGCTTGTTACTGACGACAGCGGAGTAGATGAATACAATGCACGGTGTCTGCCCGGAGCACCACCTCCGGTGCACTGGAGGATCGACCGTGTTGAAGCGACTAGCAATCATGGTGGTGGCTTTATCCGCTACATGCACTCTTACTACGGGCGCTGCAGCTCAGGACAAGAGCGACAACCAAAGCACTACCTTCTGCACCTTCGAAGACGGCAACGAAGTGAGCGTGCGCTTCCAACCCTTGGAATACAACCGGAAGAATGAGCCGCCCGCGGGAAAGCCCT
Organism: Terriglobales bacterium; assembly: GCA_035718705.1. GTDB lineage: Bacteria > Acidobacteriota > Terriglobia > Terriglobales > Acidobacteriaceae > DATMXP01. The sequence goes on from DASTGW010000485.1 coordinate 290, forward strand.
GGGCGCCCAACGGAACACCGATCCTGCTCTTTACTCCTACCAACCTGACCGTGGGCAACAGCACGGTACCAACCGGCGCCTATACCGTGTACACGGTGAAGAACCGCAGCGACTGGACGCTGATCATCAATAAGAACGTAAGCCAGGGAGCTGCTTACGACTCTGCACAGGACGTTGTCCGAGTGAACATGGAATCCGGCAAACTGCCCAACACCAAGCCTCTGAACATCACGCTCGGACACATTCAGCCCAAAGTCTGCAGCCTGCAGATCGTGTTCGGGGATACGGCAGTGTGGACGGACTTGAAGCAGCAGTAGACTTGCCGGCGAGATTCTTGTAGCGATCTACTGGACGGCCCCTATGGGTTTGAGAGATTTTGGGCTACCGATTCTCGTTGGAATAATCCTCGCAACAGTAAGGACGTTCTTTCGAAGGCGATGACGCCTGCTACGCGCTCGCTGCCAGCACCGTCTTCAAGTCTTCCCGGAACTGTGACAGTTCCGCCAGTCGTTCGGGCGTGGCTTCCACCACCTCGGCTTTGTTCTGAAATACTTTGCGACCCTGCGACTCCACCAACACTCCGATGGCTTCTCCCATGCGCCACCCAGGTGTGCCGATCATTTGCAGTCCTTGGGGCGTGGGTAGCATGAGCACGATACAGTCATTCCGCAACACGCCTACGGCGTTGGGAAAACGTTCGAATGTCTGGAATTCAAATCCGGCGAGATAAAGCTTCTGCAGTTGTTCGGCAGGATCCATAAAGCAGTCATTAGCATTTAGCCGTTAGCACTTAGTGGCCCAGCTCTCGCGCCAGCCACGGTAGGACCTCCACGAGCCAATACCACAAAATAATTACTAACTGCTAAGTGCCAAATGCTGTGAAGCTACATCTTGTATCGACCCAAGTCTTCTTCCCCGAGGTTCTCGAGCCATTTGCGGAGTTCTTCGCTGGAGACTTTGTCGGAAATCGTGCTCGACAGCTTAGAACTCTTCAGCACTTCGTCTTCCACGAAGATCGGGCAATCGGCGCGCAGCGCCAGCGCCAGTGCGTCCGAAGGACGCGAGTCGATCGAGATGTTTTGCCCTTCCTTGTTCAGCCAGATCACGGCGAAGAAGGTGTCATCCCGGAGGTCGTTCACCACTACTTTTTGTACCTGGGCATCGAGTCCAATCAGCAGGTTTTTCAGCAGGTCATGCGTCATGGGCCGTGGCGTCGCAACCTTCTCCATCTCCAGGGCGATCGCATTCGCCTCGTAGATGCCCACCCAGATCGGCAGCACCGATTCAGCTTCCACGCCCTTCAGGATCACCACGGGCATGTTTGTGACCGGATCCATCATCAGGCCGCGAATCTTCATTTCGACTTCCATTGGGTTCTCCTGCCTATTAGACGCCCGAAGCGACCGATACGGTGTTCGATCCAGAAATTTGGACCAGGTTTCCCGACAGCGGCGCTTCAGCCACGCGCCGAACTTCCGGTACGTAGGTGGTTTCGACGTATTCTCCGACCAGGCTGTTTGGGGTGGTCTGAGTGACTCTAACGTGGGCATACATTCCAGACTCGAGTTTGGTATCGGCAGGGGCGGTGAAGTTTAGCATTTTATTTTGCGATGTGCGACCACTCCACTGCTTCCGCTGCTCATTCCGTCCCTCAACCATCACTTCAAGTGTTTGGCCAAGGTGCCTCTTTTGATTTTCACCCTGGATCTCGCGAATCCGCTCCAGCAGGATCGAGAGCCGCAGGGATTTTTCTTCGTCCGGGATCGCGTCCGGCATGCTGATCGCCGCCGTATTCGGTCGCGGAGAATACTTATACGTAAACGCTCCGTCGTAGCGAACGTTGTGGACCAGCGAGATCGTTTCCTCGAACTCCTCGCGTGTTTCGCCCGGGAAGCCTGCGATGATATCGGTCGTAATCGAGATATCGCGCTTTGCAGCCTTCATCCACGAGATACGTTCCAGGTACTGCTCTCGCGTGTAGGACCGCTGCATGGCCTCCAGCACCTTCGACGACCCACTCTGCACCGGCAAATGCACGTGGTTGCAGAGTGCCGGATACGTCTCGATCGCGTCCACAATGTCCTTGGTAAAGTCCCGCGGATGCGAGGTCGTAAACCACACACGACGGATGCCATCGACCTCAGAAACCGCTACGAGCAAATCCGCAAAGCTTTTCTTACCAATGGGATCGCGGTAAGAGTTAACGTTTTGCCCGAGTAGTTGGATGGAGGTGTACCCCATGTCCGCCATCCGCTTGGCTTCTTCCACGACGGATTGTGACGTTCGGCTCCGCTCTTTGCCACGGGTAAATGGAACTACGCAATAAGCGCAAAACTTGTCGCAACCCTCGATGATCGTAATGAACCCGCGATGCTCTTCGGAGCGCGCCGTGAGGTCAGTGTCGAAGGTCTGGTCGGTGGATCGGTCGTCGAGGCCAGTGACACGAGAGCTTCCCGATTCAAGCTGCACCAGCATCGATCCCAGGTTCCGGTAGGAAGCTGATCCGCAGACGAGCGACACGTGCGGCGCGCGCTCAAAGATCTTCTGGCCTTCCTGTTGCGCCACGCACCCGAGGACGCCAAACTTCTTTCCCTGTTTTTGAAGCTTCTTGAACTCCGAGAGACGCAGGAACACCTTCTGCTCGGCCTTATCGCGGATGGAGCAGGTGTTGTAGAGGATGAGGTCGGCCTGATCGACGGTATCCACCTGGCGATAGCCTTCGGAGCGAAGCGTTCCGATCACCTTCTCGGAATCGTGGACGTTCATCTGGCAGCCGAACGTCTCTAAGTAGAACGTTTTGTTGGAACTAGCGGACATATGCTGGAATTCCCAGTATAGCGCAATTGGAGCCATGTTCCGGCGCATGAACTTAAGGTCCTCTATCCATGTGCGATTACGTTCGACTACACTTGACGCAATCTGGTTCGCGAACGCGAGCGGGTGGCCTGCGACAGTACTGACCGCAACCAACCCCTTAAATCTTTAAAGGCTCACGGCCGTTGCCACGGCTTGGCCAATGTGCGCTCAACGGACCAAAATCCTGAAGATGTGGGGAGCAGCATGTCATCATCCGCAGTTTTGAACGAGAAGCCGTTGGCGCAATCGCCGCAGGTTGATCCTTTCCAGTACCTCATGCAAATGACCAGCGGTTTCATGATTTCCGCCGCGCTCTACCCTGTCACAAAGCTCCGTGTTGCCGAATCACTGGCTGACGGCCCCAAACCTGTCTCGATTCTCGCCAAAGAAGCTGGAGTACAGGAAGACGCGCTGTTCCGTGTACTGCGAGCTCTCGCAAGTGTCGGACTCTTCGCCGAGCCCCAGCCGCGGACGTTTGCCCTGACACCCTCCAGCGATCTTCTTCGCGCCGACGCGCCGGGCTCTTTGCGGAACATGGTGCTGTGGATGACCAACAAGCTTCATTTCGACGTGTGGGGCGAAATGATGCACTCGGTGAAGACGGGTCAACCGGCGATCGAACACATCCACAAGAAGCCTTGCTTCGAAGTCTTCGCACCCGATCTCGAGCACACGGTTGAGTTTAACAATGCCATGACCAACATCAGCCAGATGACGATACCTGCTGTCCTCGGCTCATACGATTTCTCCGGCATTCAGACGCTGGTCGATGTCGGGGCTGGACACGGTTACTTGCTGTGCGAGATTGTAAAAAAGTATCCGGGACTAAAAGGCGTGGCGTTCGACATGGAACAGGTCCTGGAAGGTACCCGGAAGCGTATTGCGGAAAACGGCTTGTCCGACCGAGTAAGCTGCTGCTCCGGCAGCTTTTTCGAAAATATTCCTGCCGACGGCGACGCTTTTATCATGCAGCACATCATCCACGATTGGGCCGACGATAAGGCGCTCACCATCCTGAAGAACGTTCGCCGCGCTCTCGACGGCAAGAAGAACGGCAAACTGCTTGTTCTCGATTCCGTGATCAAAGCCAATAGCCTTGGGGATTTCAACACATGGAAAGACCTTGAAATGCTCCTGATGCCGGGCGGTCGTGAGCGCACGGAGGCAGAATTCCGCGATCTGTTAGGGAAAGCCGGCTTTAAGGTCACCCGAGTGATGCCGACACCCGCCATGGTGGCGGTGATTGAGGCAATTCCAGCCTGAAGGTGCGGTCGTATACAGGGGCGGGCATTCTGCTCGCCCTTTCGTTCTTTCCCGGATTGGTCCTGCTCGTTACCGCTGTCACTACCTCAGGCTTAAGTCACATCGAAGATCAAGCCAAAAGGATGGATGATGCGTGTAGGACCAAGTTTATGAAACTAGTTTCCGCCGTTCCGCACGAGACTAAGGAAGTACGCATGAACGCGCGGGTCGTCGCTGAGCTCGGGATGGAAAGTGGCAGCCATCGTTCGGCCCTTGCGGACGAGTACGGGGTCAGCACCATGGCGGGCGAGGACTTCCACTCCGGCTCCGACTTTCTCGATTTTGGGAGCGCGGATAAAGACCATTTCTAGCGGACCTTGGCCCTGCTCCAGCTCAGGCGCAACCGCGGACGGTTCGATGAAACTGTCGATCTGACGGCCATACGCATTACGGCGGATTGTCATGTCGAGCGCGCCCAGTCCAGCCTGCTTTGGGTTCTCGACTTCCTTCGCCAGCATGATGGCGCCGGCGCAGGTACCGAACGTTGGTTTCGAAAACACGAATTCCTTCAGCTTTTGCAGTCCTTCTTCGCCAAGCAATTTCAGGAAAGTTGTGGACTCTCCACCCGGAATGACGAGGCCTTCGACTTCATCCAGTTGCTCCGGCTTGCGCACCAGCACGACTTCGGCGCCAAGCTCCTCGAGCCTGCGCCGGTGCGCGTCAAAATCGCCTTGTAATGCAAGTACTCCGATCTTCGTGGACATGGATCGCCTGTTAATTAGATTAGCAAATTGAAGAATCGACGCAGGCTTCAGGTCTCTAGCTGGTCTTTGGATGGAGGCAACAGTTCCTCGACTCGTCGCAGCAGCTCCTTGGCGCTGACAGGAGGTTTCAGCCAGACGCTTACCCCTTCGGGGATGACCTGCACCTCACTGCTGACGAAGATGATAGGGATCTGGGCGTTTTCGCGGGCAAGGTGCACAAAGAGATCTTCCTGGGAGTGGGAAACAGTTTGATTGATGAGGATCAAATCAAACTGCTGGGACTGCAGCAATTGAATGGCGGCTCCCAACTGCCGCGTACAGATCATCAGGTACCCAGCACTCTCTAATAACTCGATAGTGCTGACAGGAAGGCATTCCTGGTAACAAACGGAAAGGATCTTGTGCGACATCGGGGCCTCCCGTCCACACAATATCCGTACTCTTATTGGCTCAAGTCTCTCCCAAAAAGCATACAGTGGAAGGAGCCAGATCACATTCTGATGATTCAGTTCTGGTTCGGGAAACAGTAGCGCTACGCGTTCGCCTCAATCGCGGACGAGATTTCTTCCCACTCCGCCATGGCTGTTCCCATCTCCTGCTTGCGAGTTTCCCGCAACTCGAGCAACCGTTTCGTTTCTTCGGCGCTGACGAACGTTAGAAGACCACTTTCGCACTCGGCGATCCCCTGCTCCAGGCGCGTAATCTCGTCTTCCAGTTCCTGGGCGCGGTCCTGCATCTGCTTCAGCTTGATCGGATTCAGCCGTTTCGCTTTGGCCTCTGGAATGTTCAGTGCCCCATTTCTGCTCTCCTCTGGCAGAAGCGGGTCCTTTGCTGATGATCCGCCTTTATCTTCTGGCGGACGTGCGGTTTGCGCATTCTCCTTCCTCCACACAAACTCTTCGTACGTTCCCGGAAACACATCCACACGGCCGTCGACGACTTCAAACACCTTTGTCGCGAGGTTATCGATGAAGTAGCGGTCGTGCGACACGAAGATGACCGTGCCGTTGAAGTCTTTCAGTGCATTCAGCAAAACGTCCTTTGCGCGAAGGTCGAGGTGGTTTGTGGGCTCGTCCAACAGCAGGAAATTCGACGGATGCAGCAGCATTCTCGCCAACGCATAACGATTTCGCTCGCCACCTGAAAGCACGCCAATCGGTTTGAACACGTCGTCGCCGGTGAAGAGAAAGCATCCGAGCAGGTTGCGCAACTCTGTCGTCGAAGCGAGCGGGGCCACGGTCTCCAGATCGTCCAGCACTCGGCGCGATGTCTCCAGTTCCTTGTACTGGTCCTGCGCGAAGTAATCGGGCTCCACGTTGTGACCCAACTGCAGCAGTCCCGATGACGGCGGTTCCACACCGGATAGCAACTTGATCAGTGTCGATTTACCTGCGCCGTTCACCCCTACCAGCGCAATGCGATCGCCTCGTTCAATGGTGAAGTTAACGTTGCTGAAGACGGGCTTCTCGGCGTAGCTCTTTGCGACATCGCGAAACTCGGCCACCAGCCTGCCGCTTGGCTGCGGCTGCGGAAACTTGAAGTGGATCGCCTCTTCTTCCTGGGGAATCTCGATGCGCTCAATCTTCTCCAGTTCCTTGATGCGACTCTGCACCTGCTTGGCCTTCGTCGCCTGGTATCGGAAGCGGTTGATGAACGCCTCCAGGTGCTCGATGCGTTCGCGCTGATTCTTGTACGCCGCCAGCAACTGCTCTTTGCGCTCGTGCTTTTGTAGCAAATACTTGTCGTAGTTGCCGGAGTAGAAATGAACGCCCTTATTCCAGATCTCGGCGATTTTCTTTACCGTGACGTCGAGGAAGTAGCGGTCGTGGGAAATGAGTACATACGCGCCCGGATATTGGGAGAGATATTCCTCCAGCCAATTTCGCGACTCAAGATCCAGATGGTTCGTTGGCTCGTCCAGCAGCAGCAGGTTCGGCTTCTGCAGCAGCAGTTTCGCCAGCGCGATACGCATCTGCCATCCACCGGAGAACTCCTCCGTACGCCGCGTCCAGTCTTCTTTGCGGAAGCCGAGTCCCTGCAGGACAGCTCCCACCTGCGACTCGATCACATAACCGTCGCGCGTCTGAAACTGGTTCTCGAGATGATGAAATCGATCCGCGACCTGCGCGTATTCGGTGCCCTCATGATCCAGCTCCGACATGCGATGGGTAAGCGCCTCCATCTCCGTCTCCATAGCACGCACGTCGTCGAACACCGACATGCACTCGGCAAAAACCGTTCTTCCGGAGAGCGCGAGGCCATCCTGAGGCAGGTATCCGGCCGAGGTGCCCTTGGTGATGGCCAACGAACCGTAGTCGAGGGACTCCGCCCCGGCCAGCACCTTGAGCAGCGTGGATTTGCCGGTGCCGTTCGCGCCGACCAGGCCGACGCGGTCGCGCGAGGTGATCAGCCAATCCAGGCCGTCAAACAGTAACTTGGGGCCGAACCGCTTGCCGGCCGCGGAAAGTTGAATCATTCATTCAATTGTCTAATGGCGAGTGTGTATTGTCTATTCACCCCTTTGCGCTCTTTGCTCCTTCGCGAACTTCGCGAGGAAGCTTCGACTTACGCACTCAATAGACAATAAACATCCCACAATAGACAATGCCTCAATGGATTTCGCCCGCCTTCCCAAGGTAGAACTTCACCTCCACCTGGACGTTTCGCTCTCCTACGAGGCCGTCTCGCATCTTTCTCCCGGCGTGACACGCGAAGAGTACGACCGTGATTTCTGTGCGCCAAAGAAATGCACCAACCTGGCACAGTTCCTGCAGCGATCGCACAAGGGTTATCGCCTGATGCAGAGTGAAGAAGCTCTGAGGCACGTCACCGAAGATATCTTCCGCCAATGGCAGGAGGACGGAGTCATCTACGGTGAACTCCGCTTCGCTCCACTGCTGCATCTCGAACAGGGACTCACCGCAGAGAAGGTAGTTGCGACCGTCGATCGCGCGACGGAAGACATGATCCGTCAGGCTGGCATCGAG
>DASTGW010000486.1:0-4474 GCA_035718705.1 Terriglobales bacterium
GGCGATATCGCCGACTGCACCTTCGAACTGCCCAAAACGCTACGCACCGACGACGCGATGGCCTTCCTCCGCCGCCAGGAAGGCGTCACCTATGTTGCTCCCCGCCTTTTCATCGACTTCCCCGGCCAGAGCGGCGATGCCGTCATCCAGGCCGCCGCCAACCTCGAACTCGATCTCGCCGGACGCATCATGGGCATGGAACTGCTTTGGAGCCCTCAAGGTGACGGTTCCCATTTGGGATCGAAGTCCGCCAATTAACAGAAAGTATTTCCCGCCATTTGGCAGGGCGCCCCTCTCGAATTGCTATCCTGAATACATAAGGTGGAAAAAGACGCTATTTTCGCCGCTCTCATTTCCTTTGTTCTTTGACAACCGAATCACCCCTGACGATGACAATGATTGTCATTCCGTCTATAACGACGTTGGCGGTGTCAATAGTTTCGACGAGCACACTCCGGCTTCGACGCCTGAAGAAGCGCCATTTCGCTCTCGAAGGAATGGTTTTGGCTGCGAAGACCTTGGAGTTCGTTCATCGTGTAATCCTGGGGGGAACCAGTTGGTTCCACCATCCATCTATCCGGTCGTTACCACAACCATGATTAGCTCATTCGAACACCCATCCCGCGATGGGGGCAGGTTGCCCACTCAAGCGCCCGATGCACTGTTCCGCACCACAGAATGACTCGGGCCCGCCTGCATGACGAACCAACTAGCGCTGCGCCCTTTGCTTCTGTTCACGCAGCATCCAGTACAACTTGACCGCTAGTTTCCGCGCCACCGCTACCTTCGCTTTGGCTCGCCCGCAGCGCAGCGACCAGCGCCGATAATCCTGCTTCAACTCCTCGTCGTAGCGCGCCACCGACTGGCCGGCTTCCACCAGCAGAAAGCGCAGGAAGCTGCTCCCCTGCCTCGAGATGTGGCCGGTGCGCTGCTTGCCGCCGCTGGAGTCCTCGCGCGGAATCAGCCCCACATAACTGGCCACATGCTTCGCGCTCGGAAACCGGCTGACATCGCCGATCGTCAGTACCATTGCCAGCGCCGTCTGCCAGCCCACCCCCGGCTGCTGCATCAGATACATCACATCGGCTCGCTTCTCCGCTTCCGCCTTTCCCGTTTGGTTGAGTTCTTCGATCTGCTCCTCCAAACCGTCTAGCATCGCCAGCAACTCCCGCCGCCGCCGATCCGCGTGCGGCAACAGCGGCAACGCCTCCAACTGCGCCCGACCCTGCTCCGTCCACAGCTGACGCTTCTTCTGCATGCCCTGGTTCAGAGCCAGCGCATGCAACTGGTTCTTGACCTGCGTTCGCACCCGCACCAGTTTGTGACGATGCATCAGCAACTGCCGCAGGTCGCGTTCCTCCGCGGTGGGCAGCCATATCCGCGGAAACCGCTGCTCCAGCATTAACCGCAGAATGTGCTCCGCATCCCGTCGATCCGTCTTCTGCGCCCGTACCACCGTCGCTCGGATCTGCGCGGGATCGCCCATCCACAGCTCCAGGCCTACCCTCGATAGCAGTTGCTCGAACCACTGCGTGAAGCCGCAAGCTTCTATCCCAACCACCGTTCCTGCGGGAACCTGCTCACGATAAAACTGCTCTGCTTCCGCGCGATGACCTAACCGCCTTATCGTGCTCTGCTTCGTTCGATTGTCAAAGATCGCAACTACTTGAAAGCCCGGATGGAAATCGCAGCCTATAATCCACATCGTTGGCTCCTTCCACGAGCTCCTGGTCTTCTTCGCCGAAACCAGAGTACTCGCCGGCTGGAGCCAACGTCGTTATGTAATCAAGCGGCAGCGAGGAATCCCTACCTTCACCACCGACTTTCAGGTCATGCTGAGGAGGGCGTCAGCCCGACGAAGCAGGAATGAATGTCTCCTGTGAACCAGTCAATACTTCTTTTTCTCTGTGGTGAATGAGAGCCCTCTCTCAGGTGACCTCCGGCCCTCCAACCGCTTCTAAATAAAGATGAAGCGCCGCGCCGACCACCGTCTGCTCAAAAGCCTGCTTGCCGGAGCCATCGGCGGACTGGTCGCCTCCTGGACCATGAACCAGTTCCAATTTGGCCTCCAGAAACTCGAACAATCCTGGAAGAAATCGGCACATCAACCCCCGCAACCCGAGCAGAAACAGTCCGATGCCGACGAAGATGCCACCATGAAAACCGCCGATCGACTGTTCCTGCTGGTCAATAACCGGCACTTGTCCAAAGAAGAAAAGAAGACGGCCGGTCCTGTCGTCCATTACATGTACGGCACGGTCCTTGGCGGTATCTACGGGCTCCTCGCCGAGTTCGTACCCGTTTCGAAGGTCGGCTTCGGCACCGGTTACGCCTCCGCCGCCTGGTTCTTCGGCGACGAGATCGCAGTGCCCGTCATGGGCCTCGCCGGATCGCCTTGGGATTACCCTCTCAGCTCTCACGCCAAGGCTCTGGCGTCACATGTTGTCTATGGCGCCACCACCGAAGCGGTTCGCAAGGCCGTTCGGGCCATGAATTGATTGCTGTTTAATTTTGTAACCGCCTCCCTCCGGAGGAATCAAAGCCAGAGTCGCAAAAAGGCTCTAGGACTGAGGCACTGTTTGGGTATCCAGGAAGCAATCCCGGTGACTGTCGCGCAAGGTTCTCTTTCTCTGCTCGAGCAGTACACCGCAATTCGACGCACCACCGAATGGATCTGCGAGGGCCTCACACCCGAAGATCAGATGGTGCAGTCGATGCCAGACGCCAGCCCCACGAAATGGCATCTCGCCCACACCAGCTGGTTCTTTGAGACGTTCCTGCTCAAGCCTTACCTGCAGGGATACAGACTTTTCCACGACGACTTCACGTTCCTGTTCAACTCCTATTACAAGCAGCTCGGCGCTCACCCGAATCGCTCGTATCGCGGACTCTTCTCTCGCCCCTCGAACGAACAAGTACGCGACTATCGGCGCTACGTTGACGAACACATGCGCCAGCTGATTTCGGTCACCACCGACGAACAGGTCCTTTCGCTCATCGTCACCGGTCTCAACCACGAGCAGCAGCACCAGGAACTGATCATCACCGACATCAAACACGGCCTGTGGTCGAACCCGCTGAAACCAGCGTGGAAAACGCCGCCTCCGTCCAGCACAGCGCCGCAGCCTTCAGCACAAGAATGGCTGTCCTACAATGCCGGTCTCTACTCCATCGGTCACGACGGCCCCGAGTTCGCATTCGATAACGAAACCCCGCGCCACCAGGTCTTCGTTGAAAAGTTTCAGATCGCCTCTCGTCCGGTAACCAACGGCGAGTATCTAGACTTCATCAACGACGGCGGCTACCGCCGCCCCGAACTCTGGCTCTCCGAAGGCTGGGACACCGTCAACGCCCAAGGCTGGCAAGGACCGTTGTATTGGATTTGTCATTCCGAGCGCAGCGAGGAACCCCTACCCGCACCACAAGTCTTCACCGTGAATGGCCTCCAGCCCCTCGATCTCAACGAGCCCGTCTGCCACATCAGCTACTACGAAGCCGACGCTTACGCCCGCTGGGCCGGCTGCCGCCTCCCCACCGAAGCCGAGTGGGAAATCGCCGCCGCCGACCAGCCAATCGCAGGCAATTTCCTGGAGAGCGGCCGCTTTCATCCATGTGGCGCGGATAGCTCGTGTGGCGCGGACACTCCTGTCCGCGGCTTTTTCGGCAACGTCTGGCAATGGACTTCCAGCCCCTACACCGCCTACCCCGGCTTTAAGCCGGTCGAAGGCGCACTGGGCGAATACAACGGCAAGTTCATGTGCAATCAGTTCGTCTTGCGCGGAGGCTCCTGCGCCACCCCGCAGTCGCACATCCGCGCCACTTATCGCAATTTCTTCCCAGCGCATGCACGCTGGCAATTCATGGGACTCCGGTTAGCCAAATGAGCGCGTCACAGCAAATCCTTCACTCTTCCCCCATCGCCGCCGAGGTCTATGAAGGCCTCATGAAAAAGCCAAAGCAGCTTTCGCCCAAGCTTTTTTACGACGCGCGCGGCTCCGAACTCTTCGAGCAGATCACCGAATTACCCGAGTACTACCTCACGCGCACCGAGCGTTCCATCCTGCTCGAAAACGCCGATGACATCATCGCCGCCGCCGGTAAAGATCTCTCGCTCATCGAACTCGGCGCCGGAACTGCGACCAAGACTCGCATCCTGATCGAAGCTGCACTCAAGCGCCAACCGCGCCTATGCTTTTATCCGATCGACGTTTCTCGCTCCGCACTCGACGAAGCTGTCCACAGCCTCAACGGCGACTTCCGCGGACTCCGCGTCAATCCCGTCGTTGCCGACTACTCGCAAGGTCTCGGCCGTCTCACGAAAACCCCCGGCCGCAAGCTTCTGCTCTACCTTGGTTCCAGTATCGGCAACTTCGAACCTATGCAGGCAGGAGCCATGCTTCGCATGATGCGCTCGACTTTGAACAAAGGCGACGCACTCCTGCTAGGCACCGACATGGTCAAACCCGAGCGCTAC
>DASTGW010000487.1:0-4450 GCA_035718705.1 Terriglobales bacterium
GAAAATGTGACCCCTACAAACGCTACCGCCGATGGCGCCAGCACCTGGATGTCGCTTCGTGTCGCAACTTGCCTTACCCACAGACTCTGAAGCTCTCCGTTTTTGAGGACGTAAACAATGTAACGGCCGTCAGGGGAAATCCCGACTTGGCTCGCCTTACCTGATTCCGTGAGCCGTTCAAATTGAATATTCTGAACATTCACTCCGCCCGAATGGTGTGTCGCTTTGTACACTCCAAAGCCCACGGCGAGCACCAGCAGGAGAGCCAGAACACCCCATAGGATCTTCTTGCTCTTCTTCGCAACTGGGAGTTGAGCGCTGGCGGCCGCCGTGTGTACAGACGTAACTGTCTGCACATGACCGGAACTGGTGTCGCGCTTCAGGCGCTTGAGTTCGGCACGCATCTCGGCGGCGCTCTGATAACGCAGATCTCGGTCCTTCTCTAATGCGGTACGGATGATCTCTTCCAGTTTGGCCGGCAACGCACCATTCAGTTCGGTCGGTGCGACTGGATCACGATTCAGAATGGCATCAAAGATGACAGCGGAGGTCTCGCCGTCAAAGGCGAGTTTCGCCGTCGCCATCTGGTACATTACGGCGCCGAAGGAGAACAGGTCGCTTCGTGCGTCGAGTTCCTTGCCGCGGGCCTGTTCCGGCGACATATACGCGATGGTGCCGACCGCAGTCCCGGGGCTGGTCAGGTGTGAATCGGTCGAACCGATGGTGACGCTCGTCGTCTGTGCCAGGGCCTTCTTTTCAGCTATCAACTTGGCCAGGCCGAAATCGAGCAGCTTAGCCTGGCCGCGTTTCGTGACAAAGATATTCGCCGGCTTGATGTCGCGATGGATGATGCCGCTGGCGTGCGCAGCATCGAGAGCATCGGCAATCTGAATTGAGAGTTCGAGGAGTTCCTGTGTCTCCAGCGGGCGCCCATTTTGATGACCGTCGAGATTCTCACCCTCCAGGAACTCCATCGCAATGAAGTGCTGGCCATCGGCTTCGCCGATTTCGTAAATCGTGCAGATGTTCGGATGGTTGAGCGCCGAGGCCGACCGCGCTTCCATGCGAAAGCGTTCCAGCGCCTGCGGACTCTGTGACAAATCTTCGGGCAGGAACTTGAGCGCGACGCGGCGTCCCAGGTTGATGTCCTCAGCCTCGTACACGACGCCCATGCCTCCAGCGCCAAGTTTGCCCGTGACTCTGTAGTGTGAAATGGTCGATCCGATCACTGCATTCACCCTGACCCAAAGGATGTTATGTGCCGCTTGGAATCGGGGTCAACAAGAGATTCCGCGGCACTTCCTCGTACGGGAAGATCGTCTTACTCGGTCATCACCGATTTCACGAGGTTGCGTGGACGATCGACGTCCACCCCACGCCGAACCGCAACGTGATAGGCGAGCAATTGCAACGGAACGATCTCCAGCAACGGCGAAAGCAGCTCAGGCGCAGGTGGAACGTACACGATGTCGTGCGCGAACTCCTCGATCTCCTTGTCACCTTCGGTCGCTACCGCAATCACGTGGCCGCCGTGCTGCTTCACTTCCTTGCAGTTCATCAGCGTTCGTTCCGAGCGCAACACCGAAGCCTCGTCATTCGTATCGCGCGTTACGATCGCCACAACCGGAAGCTTCTCGTCAATCAGCGCATACGGCCCGTGCTTGATCTCTCCCGCCGGATACCCCTCGGCATGGATGTAGGACGTCTCCTTCATCTTCAGGGCGCCATCGAGCGCAATAGGAAAATGAACCCCGCGCGCGATAAAGAGGAAATCCTCTTTTTGATAAAAACGTTCCGCGATATCGCTGCACTCAGGGTCACGGCCCAGCACGTGCTGGATCTTTTCTGGCATCGCCAGCAGTTCCGATATCCAGTGTTTTGATTGCTGTTCCGTCAGCGTGCCCCGCAGTTCCCCGAGTTTTACGGCCAGCAAAAATAGCGCGGTAAGTTGTGCATCGAAGGCTTTTGTTGACGCAATGCTGATCTCTGGCCCTGCGTTTGTGTAGATGAATGCATCGGCTTCCCGCGCGATAGTGGATTCCAACACATTTGTGATCGCCAGCGTGTGTGACTTGCGTGATTTCGCAAGCCGAAGTGCACCAAGCGTGTCGGCCGTCTCCCCTGACTGGGTAATCACGATCGTCAGTTCGTCCGGCCCGGTAATGGGGTTACCGTACTCAAACTCGCTCGCATGTTCCACGTCGACCGGAATACCCGCGAGTTCCTGGATCATGTAACGGCCCGCGATCCCGGCATGACGACTGGTTCCAGAGGCGGCAATCCGGATCTTTCGGATATCCGCCAGATCTTTCGCTGTCAGATGAACGCCTTCGAGCTTAACCCTGCCAGTGGTTAAATCAATGCGGGTCATTGCGGTGTCGCGCACCGCTTGCGGCTGCTCGAAGATCTCTTTAATCATGAAGTGGGGAAAGGTTTCTCGATACATGACGTCCTTATGATGGCAAATTAGGCGGCCACTCCGCCAACCAGTGTGTGCTGCACCATCCCGTCTGACGAGAGCACAACCAGGTCCGCCTGCGCTCCCGGGGTCAGAATACCGACATCGTTACGACCGAGAACGCGAGCAGGATTGAGAGTAGCCAACCGAATGGAGTCTTTAAGCGACCATGAAGCGTACTTCGTAATGTTGCGAACTGCCCGGTCTAGCGTGAGCACACTGCCAGCAAGGTTTCCTTCATATAAGCAACGATCACCTATGACCTCTACCTCGAAGCCACCGAGTTTGAAACGCCCGTCGCCCATGCCCGTTGCGCTGATGGCGTCAGTAATGAGCACGGAGCCTTCCACACCCTTCGCACGCAGGAAAATCTTCAACACATCCGGGTGAACGTGCACGCCGTCAGCGATTACGTCAGCGGTGATTCGCGAATCAGCCAGCACTCCACCCAGCACCCCTGGCTCGCGGTGATCCAACGCCCGCATCGCATTGAACGTGTGAGTTGCGTGCCGAGCGCCTGCTTCCACACCCGCTTGCGCTTCCGCCAGGGTCGCATTCGAATGTCCGAGGCTGATGCAAACTCCGCGGGAAGCCGCTGTGCGAATCATTTCGACAGCGCCCTTTAACTCCGGAGCCACCGTCATCACTGCTACCTTACCCTGTGCCGCCTGCCACATCTTGTCGAAGAGTTCCACCGACGGCTCTACCAGCTTATCTGGTGGGTGCACTCCCCGCTTCGCATGACTGAGAAATGGCCCTTCCAGATGGAGCCCCACAGGTCTTGCTCGTTTCTCGCGAGCCGATTTCTGCGTTATCGCAAGTCGCTCGAGCGCCTGAAAGGTCGCGTCCAGTGGTGCAGTGACGGTGGTCGGGCAGTAACTGGTCACGCCATGCTTCAGGAAATGCCGTTCCATGCCGGCCAGAGCGTCATCACCTGGCTGCATCACGTCGTGCCCTGCTCCGCCATGAACGTGAATGTCGATGAACCCGGGAGCAATCACGCTGTCCGGAAAATCGAAATGACGTGCATCGCCGGGCACATTGGTGCTCACACGCGATCCAATGGAATGTATGTGGCCGTCTTCGAGAACGACCACGGGATAATCGATGGACTCAAGTGGTGTGAAGGCGAGCCGGGCTGTGATGACAGTTTTCAATCGTAGGATCCCGGCCCATTGTAGCGAAAGAGGCTAGTGCATGGCTGCTCCGCCACCGCCTTTGCCCGACGTCTTCTTCATGATCAGGATCAATGGCAGCATCACTACGAACATAATCGCGAGAAAACGAAAGGCATGAATAAACGCGACCATCGTCGCCTGTTGCTGCACCATTCCCCACATCGCCCCAAATGCCTGCTTGGAAGCGGTGACGGAGTCCATGCCATGTGACCGAAACCAGCCCTGGGCAGCTTGCGTCATGTTCCCTACTGCCGGATTGTTAGCGGAAACATGCGCGCCGAGAATATTTATGTTGGACTGCGTCTGTCGCGCGACGATCGTCGTAACCATCGCGATACCGATACTGGCGCCGATGTTGCGCATCAGGTTGAACAGACTGGTTGCATTCCCCATCTGCTCTTTGGGGATCGTGTCGTGCGTGACAGTCGTTAACGGCACGAACACAAAACCCATCGAGAGTCCCTGGATAAACTGTGGCCAAAACACGTCCCAGTAGCCGGCATTCAAATTGACATGCGATAGATCCCACAGTGAATATGCCGCAACGGCCAACCCGCAAGCCAGCAGCTTTCGAGGCTCGATCTTCGACATCAACAAGCCCACGAAAGGCATGGCAATGAACGATCCCAACCCGCGCGGCAGCATTGCCCATCCCGCGTCGAGCGCAGAGTAACCGAGCAGTTGCTGCAGGTAGATTGGAATCAGCACCGTGGATCCATAAAGCACGAACCCCAGGATCGTCATCATGAACACGCCAGTCGCATAACTTCGATTGCGAAATACGCGCAAGTTCACAATCGGCTGGTTCTCCATC
>DASTGW010000488.1:0-2745 GCA_035718705.1 Terriglobales bacterium
GACATGGCGGCAGTGGCGCGTTGTTGCGAATAAGGAGTGAGAGTGACTGAGATGGCGACTTCCGTTCGATATGCGGAGCAAACGAGGTTTGGCGCGGCGCGACGATGCAAGGTGGCACTGGTGGGATTCGGGACGGTCGGACAGGCCGTAGCGAAACTGTTGTCGGCAAGAGCTGATGAACATTCGCTGGAACTGACGCACGTTTTCAATCGCTCGGTGGAGCGAAAGAAGTCAGTGTGGAATTCTCATCACGTGCATTGGACTGAAGACTTCAACGATGTTCTAGCTTCAGATGTGGATATCGTGGTTGAACTGGTAGGCGGCGTGGATCACGCTTACCAGTGGGTTCGCAGCGCACTGGAATCCGGAAAATCGGTCGTAACAGCAAACAAGCAACTGATGGCGCGGCATGGCAGCGAATTGATGGAACTGGCTCGTCGCAAACAGCGTGTGCTGGCCTACGGCGCAGCAGTAGCTGGAGGTGTGCCGGTCATTTCAGGACTGCACGAAGGCCTTGGCGGAGATCGTCTGCAGAAAGTTTGTGGCGTACTGAATGGAACCTGTAATTACATCTTGACGCGCATTGAGCGCGATGGAACCTCGTTTGCAGATGCACTACTCGAGGCTCAGAAGGCAGGTTTCGCGGAGGCGGATCCGACGGATGATGTGGATGGCTACGATGCGCGTGCGAAGTTGGTGATCCTTGCGCGAGCAGGCTTGAATGCGGAAGTTAGTCCGGAGCAGGTGGTGGCGCGATCGATTCGTCCGTTGAAGCGAATGGACTTCGATTATGCGAACCGGCTTGGCTGCACCATCCGGCAGGTATCTCGTGCGGAACTGGGCGACGGCGTATTGCGTGCTGCGGTAGAGCCAGCACTGGTCTCGCAGGAGTCGCCGCTGGCGAAAGTGTCGGGCAGCCAAAACCTGGTCATGAGTATGGGCGAGTTTGGTGGTGAGACGGTTTTCTCCGGCTATGGAGCGGGCGGCAATCCGACGGCGGTTGCGGTCGTATCGGATCTTCTCTACGTGGTGCGACTGCAGTCGCAGCTGATGATGGAACCGGATCGTCCTCGGCCGAGGCAGTTCGATGTGAACGCCGACTTCACGGCTGCGCGCTACTTGCGTTTCGTGGTGCGAGACAGCGCGGGAATCATCGCTTCGCTGGCGGGAGTACTCGCTGAGCACCAATTAAACATCGATTCGATTCTGCAGCTACCGGGTCACGAGAAATCGGCACTGCCCTTTGTAATCACGCTGGAGCCATGCCAGACGTCTGAGGTGGAATCGGCGATGGAAGAGATACGTAAATTCTCTTTCCTCGCTGAAGCGCCTTTAAACATGCCGATTTTGCATTAGGAGACGAGATGCAGCTTCGTTGCAGCAACGAGAAGTGTCACACGGAGTTCGAGTTGCACGACCGCAGCCTGGCGTGTCCTCGATGCGGAGATTTGCTCGAGTTAGCAGTAGGCGAAGTCGGCGATCCAGTGAAGTTAAAGCGCTTGTGGTTGGAGCGACGAAAATCGTATGCCCTCGAAGATGCCAGTGGCGTTTGGAGATTTCGCGAGTTTCTTCCTGAAGGATATCGCGAGGTAATTTCGCTGGGCGAAGGCAACACGCCCCTAGTGCGGGGACAGAAAACTGCATCATGGGTCGGCATGCGAGATTTGCAATTCAAACACCTGGGCTGGAACCCGACGGCTTGCTTCAAAGATCTGGGGATGACGGTTGGCATCACCGAGGCGAAGCACGTGGGCGCGAAGGCAGTGGGCTGCGCATCGACGGGAAACACGGCTGCGTCGCTGGCTGCATACGCAGCACGGGCGAGACTAGTCGCCAAGGTTTATCTGCCTGCCGGCAAGATTTCTGTTAACAAGCTGGCTCAGTCTCTAGATTTCGGAGCGGAGGTGGTGCAGGTAGACGGCAATTTTGATTTCGCGCTAGAGACGCTTCTTAGTCAGTCGCAAGATGAAATCTATTTCCTGAACTCGGTGAATCCATTCCGCATTGAAGGCCAGAAGACGGCAATGTTTGAGCTTATGGAGCAGTTGGAGTGGAGCGTCCCGGATTATCTGTTTGTGCCGGGCGGCAATCTCGGCAACAGTTCAGCTTTCGGCAAAGCTTTCGATGAGATGAAGGCAGCTGGGCTCATTGAGCGAACACCGCAGATCGTAATCGTGCAGGCAGAAGGAGCGAATCCACTGGCGCGCATGTGGCGGAGCGGAGCTTCGGAACTCACGCCGGAAGATCATCCGGAGACGGTGGCGACGGCAATTCGCATCGGCAATCCCCGCTCGTGGAAAAAAGCCTTGCGCGCAGTGAAGCACTCGGGTGGGTTCGTAATGGACGTGACGGACGAAGAGATCGGTGAGGCGAAGGCGATGATCGGCCGCGACGGGATGGGCTGCGAGCCAGCTTCGGCAACTACGCTGGCCGCTATCCGGAAGCTCACTACTGAAGGAAAGCTTGATCGCGAGGCACGAGTAGTGGCGGTTTTGACTGGTCATGCATTGAAGGACACGGAGTACATCATTCAGTCGCAGCAACGAGAAGAGCGAGAGGCCGCGGAGGTGCAGTCGTGAGCATGCCTCGCACGACCGGCGATCGCTTCGAGGTGCGCGTGCCGGCATCGATCGCGAACCTGGGGCCAGGGTTCGACACGCTTGCGGTGGCGGTCAACCTCTATCTAAGTTTGCGGGTCCGAGTGGTCGAAGGAACGAGTGGAACAGAATTCGACTTCGTGGATCA
>DASTGW010000489.1:0-2330 GCA_035718705.1 Terriglobales bacterium
GGCGATCCTCGCCGAATACGGCGAAAAGCAGGCGGCGGAACTGGAATCGCCCCGCGTGGAAGTCCGCGTTGCTGGCCGCATTATGGCGATTCGCGTGATGGGAAAAGCGGCTTTCATGCACCTGCAGCAAGCCGGAAAACGGCTGCAGCTTTACGTGAAGAAAGATGATGTCGGCGAGAAACAGTTCGAGCTCTTCAAGCTGCTCGACATCGGCGATCACATTGGCGCGAAAGGTTATCTGTTCCGGACGCGAACGAATGAGTTAACGGTTCACGTGCAGGAGCTGACATTCCTCTCCAAGGGTCTGCTTCCCTTGCCCGAGAAATGGCACGGCTTGCAGGACGTGGAACTGCGCTATCGCAACCGTTACGTTGACCTGTTCATGAATCCGGAAGTGCGCGATGTATTCGTGAAGCGCGCGCAGATTGTGAAGTCGATCCGCAACTGGTTTGACCAGCGCAACTACGTGGAAGTGGAAACGCCGATGATGCAGTCGCTTTACGGCGGCGCCGCGGCGCGTCCATTCGTTACGCATCACAACACGCTCGATATCGATCTCTACCTGCGCATCGCGCCTGAGCTGTACCTGAAGCGACTCACCGTCGGCGGACTCGATCGTGTCTACGAGATCAACCGCAACTTCCGCAACGAAGGCATCTCCACGCACCACAATCCCGAGTTCACCATGCTCGAGTTTTACCAGGCTTACGCTGACATGTACGACATGATGCAGATCACCGAAGACCTGCTCTCGACCGTGGCGCGCGAAGTGACTGGCGGAACGAAGGTAAAGTTCGGTGAGCACGAAATCGACTGGGGCAAATGGACTCGCCTAACCATGCGCGAAGCCATCATTAAGTATTGGCCGGACGAAGCTGGAGAAAAGCCAGGACTGAAGGACTTTGAGACCGTTGAGTCGGTCGGGCAAATCGTAGCGAGCCTGAATGCGTCGCGTTCGGCCCACGTCACCTTCGATCCAAAGGCTCCGGCGGGAAAGACGGTTGCCGACCTGTTTGAGGCGGTCGCGGAAGAGCACCTGGTTCAGCCGACGATCATCTACGAGTTCCCGATGGCGATCTCGCCGTTGGCAAAGAACAGCCGCAAACCTGAGGACGCGAAAGATTGGGTCGAGCGCTTTGAGGTCTTCGTCGGCGGCTTGGAAATCGGCAATGCCTTCAGCGAGTTGAATGATCCGGAAGAACAGCGCCGTCGCTTCGAACAGCAACTGGCGGAAAAGGCTCGCGGCGATGAGGAAGCTCATCAAATGGACGAAGACTACGTCCGCGCCTTGTCGTATGGATTGCCTCCGACGGGCGGTGAAGGCATCGGCATCGATCGATTGACCATGCTGATGACCGACTCGCATTCGATTCGCGACGTGATCCTCTTCCCGCTGATGCGTCCCGGAAAGCAGCAAGAACTGGTGACGGAAGAAGAAACGCCTGAACCGAAAAAGTAGATGGTGAACTTCGGCATCGTCGGATTCGGGCTGCACGCGGTGAAGCGCCTGATGCCTGGCTTTGCGCGCGCGAAGAACTGCCGCGTAACAGCACTGGCGCGTCGCGATTCTGCGAAGGCTCGGCAATCGGCAGAGCAGTTTGGGATTTCGCATGCGTTTACGTCGACGGAAGAATTGTGTAAGTCACCGGATGTTGACGCGGTGTTGGTAACTAGTCCGAACAGCTTGCACTATCAGGATGTGCTGACTGCCATTCGTAACGGCAAGCCTGTGCTTTGCGAGAAGCCGCTGGCGATGAATGCCGATGAATCGCGCGAGATGGTGGAAGCGGCTCGGAGGGCGAACGTGCTGTTTGGCGTGGCGCAGGTGTTTCGCTTCTGCAAAAGCGTGAACCGCATTCGCGAACTGCTGGGCGAAGTCGGCACGCCACAGCTGGCACGCTGCGATTTTTCTTTCTTTGCGCCGCCGGATCATGCGCGGGGATGGCTGAATGATCGGGCAGTTGCCGGCGGTGGACCGATCGCTGATATCGGCGTGCACTGCATCGACACCCTGCGGTACGTGTTGCAGGACGAAGTGGTGCGCGTGAGTGCAGTCGGCGGTAAGGACGACCGCTCAGGCGATGTGGAGTCGAGCGCAGTCCTCACGCTGGAGTTCTCGCGAGGCACGCTGGCGACCGTCACTGTCTCCTTCCGAGCCGAGTATCACACGACGGTTGAAGTCCGAGGCGAGCGGGGCGCGTTAGTCTGCGACAAAGGCCTGACGGTGGATCGCCCCGTAAACGTGCAGCTGTGGGGGGACAACAAGATCGTTCAAGACGAGCAGATGTCGAACGAGCTAGCGTATGCGCATCAAGTGGATGAGTTCGCCG
>DASTGW010000490.1:0-14803 GCA_035718705.1 Terriglobales bacterium
AGACTTGGCGTTTGCGAACCTGCAAGACTTTCTGCCGCCGGAACGTCAGTCGCGATGCGCTCTCGATCTTGGATGTGGAACGGGAGCGGTTTCGATCCGACTGGCTCGCCTCGGATTCGATGTCACGTTGGTCGATGCGTCTTCGGCCATGCTGGAATTGGCCGAACAGGCGGTCATCAGAAACGGGTGGAGCGACAAGGTCACGATGAAACTGGGCAATGCGAACGACGTGGCGAAAATCTGCAGTGCGCGATCTTTTGATGTGATTCTCTGCCACAACGTCCTGGAGTTTGTGGAGGATGCAGAGGATGTATTGCGTAATGTTGCGCGGGTGATGCGTGACTCGTCATCGATTCTGAGTTTGCTGGTACGCTCGCAGGCGGGCGAGGTGCTGAAGGCAGCTCTGCAGGCAGGCGATTTGGCAGCGGCTGAAGACAACTTAACGGCGGAATGGGGAACAGAGAATTTATACGGTGGCAAGGTGCGGTTCTTCACGCCGGAGACAGTGGAAACAATGCTGAGGGACGCGTCGCTTACGGTTGTGGCGCGAAGGGGTGTACGCGTGCTTTCCGACTACTTGCCGGCCAAGATTTCTCGATCTGCTGAATACGATCGAATCTTCGCTTTAGAGCGTAAGCTTGGCAAACGTCCGGAATTCTTTGGCATGGCTCGTTATATGCAGTATTTGGTTTCTTCAGAGCAGGGAAAATGACCAGCATTGATGCAGGAGCACTCGCAAAGACGAATCGCGCCACGGGAATTGCCCTTGGGCTGGGGCTGACGAACGAGTGCAATCTGGCGTGCGCGTTTTGTTATCGCGATCCCAGTCGGACGGACCGTCTTTCGCTGGACCAAGTGAAGGCAGTGATGGAGCGTCTGCCGATACGCTCAGTGAACCTGGGAACCGGCGAGAACGGGATGCACCCGGAGTTCAAGGCGATACTGAGTTATCTTCAGACACAGCCGATCAAACTTACTATTACTTCCAACGGTCACAGTATTGCAGTGCTCGACGACGATGACCTACGGGCCTTCCATGACATTGAGTTTTCTCTCGACTATCCAACGCAGGCGGAACAGGATGCGCAACGCGGATTGGGCAACTGGGAACTGATACATCAGCAGGCGGAGCGCTGCGTGAAGTTGCATGTACCCGTGACAGTGATTGCGGTAATGATGAAGTCCAACTACCTGCGGCTTTCGCAGGTAGCGCGAGTGGCGAAAAAGTTCGGCGCTCCGCTGCGCGTGAACGTATATCAATCTGTGCGGTCCGATCTCTACGCGCTGAGTTATGAAGAATATTGGCAAGGATTCCAAAGTCTATTCGAGAACACCGATATCATCGCGATAGGTGAGCCGCTGGTCCGGGCGATGGCTGGGTTACCGGCGATCGCGGGGGGATGCGGCGTGGGCACGGTCCGCGTTACGCCACGAGCTACTACGCAGCCATGTGTGTATTGGCCTGGTCCAGGAGAGTCGCTGCCCAATCTATTGCTGACAGGAGAGGAGATCCTGGATTCGGAGCCCTTCGTGATGGCTCGCACACTTCCCGAAGCTTGCCAATCCTGCGAATTCCGAGACACGTGTCACGGAGGATGCGCAGGACGACGGCAGTTGCAGAATGCCTTGGGGCAGCCGGATGTCTATTGTCCGATCGTTCGCGGAGAACGTCCGCGACTCGAGATCCGCATGGCCGCTGATCGCGATCTGCCCAAACTCGGAAGTTCCTGCACCACCGTCGTCATTGCCAGAGATTGAGGTTCCCTTCTACTGCGCGTTCACCCATTTGTCCGATCCCGTCAGCTTGACGGCTACATTCGTAATGGAAATGTGCAATGGCTTGCCGTCGGCCGTGCCGGTATGCTCGGTTGAGATTAGAAGGGGGCCAGCCTTTTTATAACCAGTCCACGTAGCAGTTACGAGCTGGGGCGGTTTCGGCCCGCCGCGATGGTAGACCATCGCTTTGACTCGGTTATTGTTATCGACGTACAGATCCCATGTGTCGCCGGGCGTATAGCCGCCGGCTTCCGCCGGATACTTCACCGAGACGAGCGTGGCAGTGCCGGCGCCGATCGGCATCTTTTTCGTGCCTTGATTTGTCACGGAAGCGCTCGTATCCCAATTGGCATGAAATGGAAACAGAAGCCAATAGTTGTCGTTGACGAAGGCCGGCTCGACTTCGTTCTTCACCTGGTCAGACTGACTGCTTAGTTTTGAGCTGTCGTAGGTGACCTTAACCGGCTTTCCGTCTTTATCCTTGCTTTCAAAGGTAACTTTGCCGGTTTTAGGCTCCCACTCCCAGACGTGAGTGAGCTTGAATACGCCGGGGATTTCCCCGTTCCATGTATAGCGGATGGCTTCGATCTGGCCATAGGAATCGAGACCATAGACTTTGGCGATCTTACCGATGATGGGATCGCGCTGCTGAGCCCAGGACGTGGTAGCGAGAAAAATCGCCGCAAGTAACAGGATTCGGAGCGTAATTGAGCGGCCCAGTATCGTCATGGAATTTCCTCCTCAGGATTCAAATCGGGTTTTGGATGACGCGAAATAGCGCGCGGATACAGGAATTTGGCTCTTAGGGTTATTGCTCTCGTCCAGTTGGCAGCGAAGACTGTGCAGGGAGCCTGGTGCGCCTGATGACTCTGAAGGCGGCCGCGATGGCCAAGCATCCATATTCCAACAGCATGACCCAGGCGGGAAGAGCACCCCACGCGCCACTCACCTTGCTCAGGTGCCACTGGATGTAAGTGAGAAGAATGCTCACAGTCCAGATCACGATCAGCAAAGTAGATGAAGAGGTGAGAAATGGCAGCAACCAAAGCAGATACCAAGGAAAGATGGCTGGAGCGAAGAAGAGCGAGGCGGCCATTGGCCACGCAAAGGAGTCTGTGAGAGGTATCGACTTCGCTCTGCTCAAAACCGTCGCGATGGCGAGGCCGACCAGAAGCGCCAGTCCGACGAGCACCGCCGGGGGAAGCAGGTGATCGAGTGCAGCAAAGATTGGACCATTGAAGCGGAAGCCCTGAACGTAGGCACCGATCGAACCGATGGGAATGCGGCCGTGATCCAGGAACGGCATGTAGATAAGAGCGAGGATGATTACCCCCAGTACCGCATCGCGAATACGAATTCGTTTCCAGTACAGTGGCAGCAGGACGAGCGGCAGGAATTTCACGGCTATTGACAGTGCGAGAGCAGCGGCTGCGACTGCGCGCCATCGTCGCGCCAGTGCGACTGCCGATATCACCAAAAACAGTGCGCCGACGATATCGATGTGCCCGCTGCCCGCGACTTCGATGGCGAGCAGAGGGTTCCAGGCGTACACCAAAACCAGGTGCGCCCCTTTTTCGGTGAGGCGAGCCAGATCCAGCAACAAGAACACGATCGCCCAGGCGCAGAAGACCAATGTTACTTTCATTGCGAAGACTGATTCGTGAATCGCAGTTACGGCACGGAAGAAAAGCTGAGCTCCGGGCGGATATGGACTCGGAAGATCGGGATTATTCAGGGTACGAGTTTCGGCAGTGTGAAGCGTTTGAACGGCTGGGTTACTGGGGATGACGAGATAGGGATTGTAGCCAAGCCGCTGAATGCGCCCATCCCAAACGTAGCGATGAATGTCATCGTTGTTGCCGGGGGAGAGTCGAAGAAACGCCATCTGCCATAAAGCGCAGAAAGCCAATCCAATGACAAGAACATGGCGAGGAAATTTGGAATTGATGAAAAACTCGCGAACCGCAAGCAGATATGCGACGGCGGCAACAGCTAACGTGATCATGAAGTAGGGCCCGCCGCGGTCGCTGAAGTGGCGAGAGCAGATGGTTAGTGCCACAAGCATGACCGCGCCGAGTCCGCAGACTCTTTGCGAGGGCGTGAAGTTCACGGTTCTCCGCAGTCTTTGCGCAACGGTGCAACCACAGATTCCCAGTCGTGAAACCAGGCTGCCGTTCTGGGCGCTTTTGCAGGATTAAGCCGCAGTTCGTCTTCAAGCAGAAGCAGATCATCGGCCACATCAATGTCGTAAAACGTTTCCGTGAAGCCGGTCGAGAGTTCGAGAGATTTTGTACGTGCCAGCAACCGCTCGAGGGCGCTGCTTGTACCCAAGCCATCGTTCTCGAAGAGATTCGGATGCGCGGCTTTGGCTCCGACAAGATAATAGCCTCCGTCGTCGGTTGGTCCAACAACAACGTCATGAGATGCGAGGAGGTCAAAGGCCCGGTGCAGCACCGATGGCGAGAGATGGGGACTGTCGCTATTGAAGGCGATCACGTGACGTCCGCCGGTAGTGAAACGCTGAAAGACTGAGGTGAGTCCCGCGGCAAGACCTTGACCGCTCTGAGCTACGACGTGGAGTTCAGGTCCCACGAACTGCGCCAATTCGTTGCGATCCGACTCCGGGCACACAAGCGCAACTTCCAACCCTGGCAAGGATTTCGATAAATCAACCGTGTCTCGCAGCAAAGAACAGTAAAGTGCTAACACTGCAGAAGACGGAAGGCTCGCGGCCAGTCGAGTCTTAACCGAGCCAGGTTTGGGTGCCTTGGCCATAATGACCAGCAAAGGGTCCTGCACAGAGCGCTGGCTGAAAGATCCCATGGAGTTGTTCTATCCCGAGTTTGAGTTCGCAGAGATTGGGGCTTTGGGGCGCCGAAAATAATAGCGCACGATCCGGCTAAGGATGAACCACGCTGCGCCGAGAGTTCCCTTCAGTGTGCCGCTAATTTTCGATTTGCCGATGCGGGGATGATAGCTCACAGGAACTTCAACGATACGAAATCCCGCGCGAGCGCCCTTCAGGATCATTTCCACCGCCCAACCGTAGGTGGCTTCTTCAAGGTTCAGCGCCCGGATGACGTCTGCGCGCGCAGCACGGAACGGGCCGAGGTCGGTGATCTTTACACGGTATAAGCCTCGGATCATGCCGGCGGCGAGGCGATTCCCGAACGCCTGGTGCCAGGGCAGCGCATCAGTGTTGCGTTTGTCCAATCGCGACCCAAGGGTTATGTCGGCCCGGTTTTCCAGGATTGGCGTCAGCAGGATCGGCAATTCCGCAGGACGGTCGCTGTAGTCTCCATCGAGGAACACGAGCACGTCGGGAGAACTTGCACTGGAGATTCCTGTCAAACAGGCTCGACCGTAACCGCGACGAGGTTCGGAGATGACGCGCGCTCCCAGGTTGCGGGCGACATCGGGCGTGCCATCGGTCGAATTGCTGTCAACAACAATGACTTCTGTTACGAGATCGGGAGGAATGTCGGCAAGCACTCGGCCAATGGCCTCAGCCTCGTTGTGGGTAGGAATAATGACAGAAATCCGCAAGGAACCCGGTCCGCCTACCACAGCCACGAAGAGGACCAGCGTTGCGAGAGCCAAGCATCGACTCCCCATTTGCGACCTGCGCTTCCGATCGCCAGTGCGAGGCAGGCGAGCACCGGGACGAGCAATTCCCAAATCCATGAGGTGCCAAATTCGGATATCCAGAGGCTGCCGAGGAACAGGAAGGCAACAAAGGCGACGGGTCGGGTAAAAAGGCCGAGTAACAGCAGAATGCCCAGAGAGATTTCTGTTAATCCCTGCATGGGTGCCGCGATGGCCGCGTGATTTGCGGCTAAGGCCATAATGGACTTCCACACCGCCGGAGAGTGGCTCGACTTGATGTAATAGCTGATCAGACCGGCGTAACCTGCAGGCGTATAGAGGCCTTTCCCCATGTTCTCGAAGAAGACCCAGAGAAACATCGCGCCAATGGTCACTCTCAGCAAGGCCAGGCCGGCTTGAGCTTGTTCTTCAACTCCAGGAGATGCAAATCGCGTTGAGGTTGCATTCATCGTCGTCTCCCACTCGCCGCTTTATTTGGAAACCTGAAAGACCGTAGGGGCGGCCTCGACTTTGTCCATCTTCTCTTTCAAATCCAGAATCGTGGTAATCACCACGTTCTCTCCTGAAGCAGTATTGAGCAGTGCATGGTACAGGGAACGATTGGGCCACTCCATGTTGAAATACTTACCGATGAAGTCGGCTCGTTCCTTGTCGACGGTGTCGACCAACTGCTCAGCTTCCGACCGAGGTATACCTTCGGTTGCGAGCCGGCGAATCTTATCTTCTCTTGGCGCAAAAAGAAAGATCCGCAGGGTATCCGATCGATCGCGAAGATGATGCTGCGATCCTCTGCCGACGATGACGCAGTTCCCTTCCTGAGCGGCCCGTTCGGTGATCTGCCTGGTGATGCGCTGGATGCTATCGGCGTCGAGGCAATGTAGACCACGCACGTTTGTGTTTCCCTCGAAGCTGCCACGCATGATTGATTTGACCAGCCGATAATACAGCGGATCGATGCGCTCCTCGCGGCTGGCTACCTCGGACTGTTCGCAGTCGGCGATCCTTGCGATCTCACAGGTGAGCAACTGGTCCCAGAGCTTCCATCTAAGGCTCTCGGCGACTTTTTGCGCAATCACCCCGCCGCCGGCTCCGTATTCACGCTCTATGGTGATGACACGAATCATACGATTTGCCACCTTCGAATGCGCTAGTGCGCAACTACGGTTTCGCCGCCGCCATGCGGGTCATTCTTCCGCAACAGGAACGAAAGAAAGAACATGATTCCGGCTATGACAGAGAGGATCCAGAAAACATCAATATAAGACAGAGTGGCGGCCTGTGCTTGCAGCTGCCGATAGGCAAGCGCGTAAGCATGTGCCTGTGCGTCGTGAGGGCTGGCCCCACTGATGGTAAAACGGTGGGTCAGTCCCGTAACCAGGCGATTGAATCCCTGATTGCTCGCTGTTGCGTGGTTTACTAACACATTGTGATGAAATTGCGAGCGGCGTGCAATCAAGGTTGTGACCATCGAAGTCCCAACACTGCTTCCGATATTGCGGAAGAAATTGACCATGCCGGCGACGGAATTGCTCTTCTCCGCTGGTATTCCTACGTAGGACACCAATGTGATGGGCACAAAGAGAAAGCCCAATCCCACCTGCTGAATGACGCGCAGCCAGGCAGCCGAAGCGAAGCTAATCTGCAGGTCAATCCGCAGCGTTGAATAAAACATGGCAAGGGACAAGCACAGCCATCCGAACGCGATGATGTAGCGTGCTTGAATCATGCTGGTGAGTTTGCCGACGAGCGGAAAGATGAACAGCAACAACACGGCACCGCCAGTAAGAACGAGCCCTGCCAGTTCGGCCGTGTATCCCAGCAGCGTCTGCAGGAACTGCGGCATCAGTACCAGGCTCGAAAAGAGCAGCACACCGAGCATGAATATCATGACGCAGGCGCCGGTGTAGTTGAAGTTCTTGAACATTCGGACGTCGATCACAGGATGCTTCGAATACAGCTCCCAGATCACCAGCGCCACGAGACAGACAACCGAGATGACGACCAGACTGGTGATGAATTGAGATCCGAACCAATCCTCTTCCTGGCCTTTGTCCAGCAGGATCTGCAAGGCTCCGATGCCAAGTACAAGCAAAGTGACGCCAATGTAGTCGAGTTTGACGCCCGCGCTCTTCACGCGTGCAAGATAGGGCGGATCTTGGATCAGACGATAAACGAGAAGCAGAGCGACGATGCCAACCGGCAGATTGATGAAGAAGATCCAGCGCCAGGAGTAGTTGAACGTGATCCAGCCTCCCAATGTGGGGCCGATCGTCGGCGCCATCACGGCGGTGACCCCATACAGTGCAAATGCCAACCCGCGCTTCGATGGGGGAAAGGTGTCCGCCAAAATCGCCTGTGCCATCGGTTGCAAGCCACCGCCTCCCGCGCCCTGCAACACGCGAAACAAAAGCAACAAACCGAGGCTCGGCGCCATGCCGCACAGCAGTGAACTGATGGTGAAGGTGATCAGGCAGAGCATGAAGAAGCGCTTTCGCCCGAAAGCGCCCGCCAGCCATCCGCTGATCGGAAGGATGATGGCGTTGGAAACCAGATAGGACGTGAGAACCCAGGTGCTTTCGTCGTTGCTCGCCCCCAGGTTCCCCGCCATGTAAGGCAATGCGACGTTGGCGATGCTGGTATCGAGGATCTCCATGAACGCTGCCATGGCGACGACAGCAGCGATCACCCAGGGGTTGATTGCAGGTCTGGGGATCGACTGTTCCGGCGAAAGCGCAATGGATCCGGCACTCACCGTAGATACACCTTGGGCTCAACACTCATGCCCGGACGAAGCTGACGGTCATTGTTCTCACCCGGATCGAGAACGATCTTGACCGGAACGCGCTGAACAACTTTGACGTAGTTGCCGGTCGCGTTCTCAGGAGGCAGAGCGCTGAACAGCGGCCCGGTTGCGCCGGCGATCGAGTCAACGTGTCCTTTATATCGCCGCCCGCTGGAATCAACTTCGAACTCGACCTTTTGACCAGGCCGCATGTGCTTCAGCTGAGTTTCCTTGAAGTTCGCGGTAATCCACACTTCGTCGAGGGGAACAATGTTTAGAAGAATTTGCCCGGGCTGAATATTCGCGCCCTCCACAACCGTCTTGTTCACCTGTCCGCTGACGGGGGCGACGATTTTCGTGTATTTGAGGTTGAGCTCAGCTTGCTCCAGAACGGCACGCTTCTGTTGCACATCCGCCAGGGCGGCTTGAGCGCGAGCGCGGGTGGTGGCAACCTGCTGCGGGCCAGTTAAGGCGTAATTATGGTTGGCGCGGGTTTGTGCTAATCGGCTTCGCGCCTGTTGGACCGCCTGTTGTGCGGCGGCCTCGTTGGCGCGTGCCGCGGTCACACTTGCGGCACTGGCTTTTGCTGCGGCGAGCGCCTGGTCGTAAGTTTGTTCCGAGACGTTTTGCTTCTCCACCAGCCTCTTGTAACGCTGCAAGTCGTCCTGGGCTTTGACGTTGTTGGCTTCAGCCTGCTCGACCTGAGCCTTTGCCGCAGCGAGCTGACTTTCGGCAGCCGAGATTCCGGCGGTCGCACTCTCGATGTCGGAGGCGGATGATGTGATCTGGCTGGTTGTGTTCACGGAAGTGATGGGAACGGAAATATTGAGTGCCTGAGCGTTGGCCTCTGCGTTGGCGAGATCGGCGCGCGCTTTATCGACGGCTACCTGGTAGTCCTTGGGGTCGATTTCCACCAGTACGGTACCTTTTTCGACGTACTGGTTGTCACCAACGTTGACCTTTATCACGTAGCCTGAAACGCGAGCACTGACGGGCGCCAGATGAACATCGACCTGGGCATCGTCGGTGGACTCGTATCCTCCGAAGTAATGCCAGAGCCAGGCGGCACCTGCGACAATTGCCACGGCCAGCAACGCCAGTAGGATCGCCCGGTTTTTCGAACGTGGACGCAGGCGTCGAATGCGCGGAGACACGGCGTTGTCGGTCGGGTGAACCACGGGTTCTTTTTCGTCCACTAACGGAAGAGGTTTTCCTTCAGCAGCCATGGGGTACTCCGTATTGGTCGTCAGTGTGCCGCGATATATTGGCCGTAATTCGTTCTCGCAACTCCCAGCGCGCGAGCCAACTGCAATTTGGCAAGATTGTGGGAGTAGAGGCTGACGATGTATTGATCATTTGCACTTGCCAGCGATTGCTGGGCCTGCACAACTTCGACGCTGTCGGTGACGCCGGAAGCGAAGCGCTCCTTGGAGCGGTCGAGATTTTCATTGGCCAAGTCAACGTTCTGCTTGGCGACAGAAACCTGCTCTTTGGCAGCCTGTAAGTTGAGATACGAGGTGCGGACGTCGTAATCAACTTGTCCGCGCAGATTTTCCGCTTCCGCCTTACGCGCTCGCAGGGCGGACTCGGCGATGGTCACGTCACCCTTGATACGTTCTCCGGTGAAGACTGGGAGGCTTACTCCCGCCTGGAAGCCGAAGATGCCATGAGAGTGGCCAAACGCGGGGCCTTGCACGCCGTAGCCGCCGTTGACTGCCACTACGGGAAAACGCTGGCCCCGAGCTGCAGAGAGATCTTTTTGCGCAACCTGAACGCCAGCGAGCGCGGCGCGAAAATCGTTGCGAGATCGGTAAGCCTGCTGGAGTGCATCGTCCACGGACGGAGGGTCGATATCTGCATAGGGCACTGAATCGGCCAATTCGAACTGCTGGCCCAAGGGGAGACCGATTGCACGTCCGAGATTCAATTTTGCGATTTCGAAATTGTTGCGGGCGACACTCAGGTTGTACTGTTCGTTGTGAAGTTGAACTCCGCTACGGGTAACGTCAATTTTGGGGCTGGTTCCAGCGTGGAGTTCTTCCTGCGCCTGATCGTAAATTGCCTGCGCGTTGCGGACCTGGGCTTGCGCAGCTTCGATGCGCGAAGCCGCTTCGATGACCTGCAAGTATGCGTTTCCGACGGTTAGGGTGATGACGTCAAGGGTGTCGTTATACGAGAGCTGTGCGGCCTCCTCAGCACTTCGTGCGGCTCGAAACCGCTGAATCGATTCAAGACTGAACAACGTCTGGCTGAAAGTTGCTTCTGCGGTGCTGTAACTAAAGGGGCCGGTCACGCGTGGTATGAAGTTGGATTTGATACCTAGAGGGGCGGTGGTGGATTGGTTGACGTTCTCGGTGACTCCTGCATTCACATGCGGCAGCAACAGACTGAGCGCCTGCAGCCTCTGGCCGCGTACCGTGCGAATGTTCTCGCTGCTTTCAATCTGGCCGAGGTTGAAACGAACAGCCATGTTGATGGCATCGCGAAGAGTTAGTCTCTGAACTTCGCTTGTGGCTGGGCCGCTGGGCACACTGCTGAGGGTGGGGGCAGAACGGCTACTTAAACTCTGTGTAAAGGATGAAACAGTGCACAGACACAAGATGCCCATCAGAATCAAACAACGGCGGATGCAAGATATCTCGCGCGCCAAGGTCATCGTATTCCTCCGGCTGATTGCATTCTTCTCGACTACGATCTGACGAAATCAGGCTTAGAGGGAGAACATACCGATTCAAACCACCGGCTGATGTAAACCTGGGCATGCGCCTCTCCGCAGAAATGGCGTGCTCCAGGCGCGGTTGCCGCCTGCTCATTCCAGCGAAGAACGGAGAGAGATGAATCTCCACACTGGATCACAAACCAGCCGGAAGGAGTGCCGGTGGTCAACCCACAGATTTCACAGCGAAATTCCCGCAGAGCGGACATCGAGCCTCCTGAATGGCGTTCGACGAAATTGCTGTGCTGCCAAGCCTTTTGGTCGGTCCTATTGAGCCGTTTGAATTGATTCGGGGGTGTTCACTTCGGGTTCAACAAATCTGAGAAATAAATAGGACGTCCAACGTCCGGCTGCGCTTCTGGTCAGACGGCCGGAGCCGTGGGCAGATGAAACGCACCAATGATGGTTCGTCAGAGACATTTAGGTCACGTTGACTCGCGTAGCAATGGACTACACGCATCTGGTCAGCGCTGATGACAAGAGAATCGCGGCGGAGTTGGGTGGATTTTTGCCCAAGTTTGCCCCAAAAGCAGTGGCTTAGTAACAACATTCCTAAGCCGCTCAATCTAAAGTTGTTTTTGGTTGCGGGGGCTGGATTTGAACCAGCGACCTTTGGGTTATGAGTGCGGTAAGCAACACCATAACGAGCTTGCGCGGTGTGATCCGGGATCACAAGAGTGAGAGCAAGACAATTCAATGTTGTTAATGCGGGATTCAGGCGGGTCTACTCGCCTTGTATAAGTTTAGCTAAGTTGGGAGAGCGCATCGTTCGCAACGATGAGGTCGATGGTTCGATCCCAATCACGTCCACCAAACCTTCCTCTGTCTTTCCAGCCACTTACAAGCTTACGACGATTCCCCTCGATTGACCCGACAGTCAAGCACCTCACTTGATGGCTGATTACGCCTGTTTAACAGATCCGTTGAATTCATTTCCACCGTGGAATCACACGGAATAAACTCTGGAACATGAACTCACGTCGGGCTTTATGGGTTTTGTTTGTGGTACTTTGTGCAACCTCGGTCTTTGCTCAGCCGCCTTTCTTGTTCACTTGCGCCGAAGATACACACATTGAGACCGCCAAACGAGAGGCCTTAAATTCGACAGCGATGAAGTTCGTGGAAACGCTAATGGGCTCAGACGTAAAGGGTGGGTACGACATGATGTCAGCGGAGGGCAAGGCGAATGTCACCCCCGATCAGTTGGCTCAAGCGGCCCAGGGCATCAAGCAATTCGAACCGAAGAACCCCGAGATACAGCACACGTACTTCGTCGAATTGAAGGGGAAGTCGCCAGGAAATGTGGTCTGTGCAATGGACCTCACCAAGCCTGAGGGTTGGGAATCAGTCGCTGCAACGAGCGCGGCTGAACAAGCACATGTAATCCTTTCCGCCGAGACTCGCAATAACAAGCTGGCTTTCTCGATTTGGCTCGTTCCTGAGCAGAAGACTTGGAAGGTTCAGAGCTTTTGGATGAACGTCTCAACGCTCGCCGACAAGGACTCGAAGGATCTTTGGCAGCTCGGACGTGAGCAAGTTGCGAAGAATCACAACTTCAACGCGGCTCTGTTGTTTGCGGCCGCGGGGCAAGTTGCGAATAGAGGGCCGAGCTTCCAGTTGGGCATAACTCAAGCAATCAGAGAAGATTTGTCGAAGTTGGACCTGCCTGTAGACATTCAAGGTCAGCCGCCGTTCTTATGGAAGAACGGGCAGGTCACGTACAAAGTAATGAATGTTGGGCCGATTGCGATCGCTGGCAAGATGTACATCATCATCGTTCACCAGGTCTCACCATGGCAGTCAGACGCGCAGGTTGATGGCTGGAACAAGGAGCTGCTCAGCTACTTCAAGCGGCGATTTCCTGAATACTCAGACGTATTTTCCGGTCTAGTGGCGCGTGCCATAGAGCAAGGAACCAGCAGGGGCTTTGGGACCGTTGAAGAAGTCCCTTCCGCGAAGACCTCGGCCACGAAATAGGCTCTCCTCATGACTGAAACTCGCTATCCAAAGAGCTGGAGGGAGATGTCGCTCGATATGCGAATGATGCCCTTGAACCTCTCAACCACCAAACCCGACATTGATTCCGCTCAGCTCCAAGGAATCTAGATTCAGCATCCTCCAGACACTTGTCGTAACCGCTTCGCCCCTGCTGCTAGTCCGCTCGTCACACCTGTGAGATATCTCACAGAGTCTTGGTGATATTCCCGACCACACTAACGCCAGTGATCACAAGTCGAGGATACTTCCGATGCTGACACAGGGTCTCCACTCCTCCAGGTCTGTCTCATTTCTCCTAGTGCTTACCTTCGTCTTTCTACCTTCAACATTCTTCTCGCAAACCGTCGAGCGGGAGAAGGAAGACCTTGATGCCCGCAATGCTTATCTCCTGCAGCGCTACACTGGCGGTGGGGAGCTGCCGAGTGTGGCGGAGCGCGTTCGGGCTATTGTGAAGATGAACGCCGACGAGAACAATCGGCGGAAAGTGGCTGCCAATGCCGGGGTGGTTCTTGACCCCACATGGAAGGCAATAGGTCCTCGCCCGACGGTGCACACGTCGGTGGCCGGCGGCGACATCCAGGTTCTCAGCGATGCCACCTCCGGACACGTTGAGGCAGTCGCAGTCGACCCGCGGAATCGAGACGTTGTTTATGCCGGCGCCGCTACGGGTGGAGTGTGGAAGACTGTTGATGCCGGAGTAAATTGGACACCACTCACGGACTTCCAGCCTAGCATCGCAACCGGTTCGATTGCTCTTGATCCTACGAACCCCGATATCGTGTACGTTGGAACGGGTGACTCGTCGTTCTCTCTTGGCTCTCTCTCTGGCGCAGGCGTTCTGAAGTCGACCGACGCGGGCCAAACCTGGCAAGTGATTGGTGCAGACGCGTTTCACATGTCCACTGCGACCTCTGGGCTGGGTGCTCCTGGAATCTCCGTGAGCCCAGACGGCAAGCGAATTCTTGTGGCGATGAATTCGAACTTGGGCGACGTAAGCGGCGGAATATTCTTATCTACGGATGGCGGTGCCACCTGGACCAGAACCCTTGCCGGCATTCGTGCGTCAGACGTGCAGTTTGCAACCAACACTGTTGCGTACGCAGGTGCTTCGCTCGCGGTTAATTCGAACTCCGGCGTGTATAAGTCGACCGATGGCGGGAGCACGTGGTCATTCTTGCAATCGCTCGGCGCGCTTATTCCCCATCCGGCCCGAACCAGAGTGAGCGTCTCCACTCTGAACCCGCAAACTGTTTACGCAGTTCTCGCCGACGGCAACGACAGCAACGTGCTGGGAGGGATGTTCCGCAGCAGTGACGCTGGAGTGACTTGGCAACCGATTACGGTTCCGAACTTCTGTGGTCCACAATGCGGCTGGGACATGGTTGTTAGTGTGAGTCCAGTTGATCCAAATATTGTCTGGGTGGGCGGAGCAGCGGGCCTCGATTCGTTGCTACGCAGTTCCGATGGCGGTCTCACCTGGACACGTGCAAACAACAACATCCATGTGGACCACCACGCGCTCACCTTTTCGACTGACGGAACGCGCTTGTACGGTGGCAATGACGGTGGTATCTACAGCACTGAAGACGTGCAAACGGGAACGGTTGTTTGGAAGAACCTGAATGGCACCATTCAGGTAACGCAGTTCTACGCTGGGCTTGGGCTCCATCCTACGGATCCCGATCTCGCCATCGGCGGCACCCAAGATAATGGGACAAGTTTTTATTCTGGCTCGCTTAACTGGACTTTCATTTATGGCGGCGACACCGGCGCGGGAGTGATCTCCGCCACCGATCCTTCGACCCTTTATCTTGCCAACGCATCGACTATCGTCAAAACGACTCAGCCTTCGTCGGCATTTGCCTTCGGCGCGGCTACGATTGCCGACAATGCGCCATGGGCTTCGATGCTCGTCGGCGATCCGA